>CAXBMV010000027.1:0-12333 GCA_963976575.1 uncultured Gammaproteobacteria bacterium
GCCCCAGACTTTTACATATCGTCACGCGCAAGGGTACGGGCTACGCGCCTGCAGAAGAAGATGCCTGCAAGTTTCATGGAGTCGGCCCTTTTGACCCGGAAACCGGGCAGCTAAAGTCATCCAGCAAGCCGGGTATTAAGTCATATACCAATATCTTTTCCGACTGGCTGGTTGCCAAAGGTAAACAGGACCCGTTGTTGCACGCAGTCACACCGGCAATGCGTGAAGGCTCCGGACTGGTCAAGTTTTCCAGCGAAATTCCCGAGCGCTACCACGATGTCGGCATAGCCGAACAGCATTCAGTGACACTGGCTGCGGGTATGGCAAGAGATGGGCTGAAACCGGTAGTCGCCATTTATTCTACCTTCCTTCAGCGTGGCTACGACCAACTGATTCACGATGTCGCCGTGCAGGGACTGGATGTTACTTTCGCCGTCGATCGCGCCGGTATCGTCGGTGCCGATGGCGCCACACATACTGGAAGTTTTGATATTGCCTTTTGTCGCTGTATCCCCGGCCTGGTGATGATGGCCCCGGGAAATGGAGAGGATATGTATAAGCTGCTCAACACGGCCTACCATTACCCAGGACCTGCGCTGGTGCGCTACCCACGCGACAGCGTGGTCGACCCGGTAGCAACAAACCTGGATGAAACCGTCGAAATTGGCAGCGCGCAGCAAGTCCGCAAAGGCAGGAAAACCGCCTTGCTGGTATTTGGCAGCCTGCTGGGACTGACCGAGGCTATCGCCGAGGAACTGGATCTCAGTCTGGTAAATATGCGTTTTATCAAACCTCTGGACGAATCCATGGTTCGTCAGATGGCCGAGACCCACGACTATCTGGTAACCCTGGAAGACGCGGCAATCGCCGGCGGCGCTGGTTCCGCGGTGCTCGAATACCTCAATCAACAGGGTTTGCAGGTACCGTTAAAGCGGCTCGGATTAAGCGATGATTTCCCATCACACGGCAGCCGCGAACAAGTGTTACAGGAGTATGGTCTAGACGCAGAAGGGATACGCCAGTCGATCATCGATTTTTGTAAAATTTAGCCCAAACACCCCTCATAAACCCGTTATTCCGCGTTATTAATCCCGTTTTAGCGAAAACCCCTCTTTTAGGAAAGGTTAATTTATAGCGGTTTATTGGTGATTCCAATACAATTGCGCTTGTCTGGACAAGATAATCCAGACGACCAACACTATCACGTAACAGAGTAATACTATGTCCGATACAGTCACTGGCACAGTTAAGTGGTTTAACGATGCCAAGGGTTATGGGTTTATTTCACAGGAAGGTGGGAAAGACGTTTTCGTTCATTACAGCGCCATTCAAACTGAAGGTCACAAAACACTTCAGCAAGGTCAAGCGGTTACCATGAAGGTTACCGATGGTGCCAAGGGCCCACAGGCAGAAGACGTTTCGCCGGCTTAAGTTTCGATGAAAATAATTTTAACCGACTCCAGCTGATTACCACCTGAATCTGTCCACTTCGGGTAAACGGCGAATCCGCGAAATTCGCCTGGATCCGTTTTGCTCTGGATTAATCGGGTTGATTGTGCCCGCAGAAATCAATTCCCGAAAAATCGTCCGCATGAACATTTGCCTAAGCGCGTCGCCTCAGTATAATAACCTACCGTTTTGCTTGGTTATTGAATCTTCGCCCCAATGTTAGCCATGCATACCACATCAATGCCATACATAACGTTTATGGCCGCAGGGATTACATTATGAAGCGCCAAACAGAAGCAGAGACAACTACGATTCCCGATGTACAGGGCACCCCTGATACTCGAAAGCTGGCAATTAACAAGGTTGGCATAAAAGATATTCGCCATCCGGTAATCGTCAAGGATCGCTCGGATGGCAAACAACACACCATAGCTACCTTCAACATGTTCGTATTCCTGCCCCACCAGTTCAAGGGCACGCACATGTCGCGTTTTGTGAAGATCTTGAACGATCATGAAAAAGAGATCACCTATTCCTCGTTCAACGAAATGCTACGCGAAATGGCCGAATTGCTGGAGGCAGAATCCGGTTATATCGAAATGCGCTTCCCCTACTTCGTCAATAAAAAGGCGCCGGTTTCCGGTGTGCAGTCACTGCTCGATTACGATGTTACGCTGATCGGTGAAATTAATTCAGGCACAACCAGTACGCGGGTCAAAGTTCTGGTACCGGTGACCAGCCTGTGTCCCTGTTCAAAATCGATATCTGATTACGGTGCCCACAACCAGCGTTCGCATGTCACTGTCGACGCGAGAACCAATGGCTTTATCTGGATCGAAGAGATTATCGACATAGTCGAAAAAGAAGCTTCCTGTGAACTATACGGCCTGTTAAAGCGACCCGACGAAAAGTATGTCACCGAGCGTGCCTACGATAACCCAAAGTTTGTCGAAGACATGGTCAGGGATATTGCAGGGCAATTAAACAAGGATGACCGCGTGCGCCAGTATGTACTCGAATCAGAAAACTTCGAGTCGATACATAATCATTCGGCCTACGCGCTGATCGAATATGACAAGGATTCGCATTAAATAGCGATCCAGTCGAACCCATGTTCCTGACTGGCGAGTATCGGGCAGGGCAGCATGTCTATCTGCTCGATTCCGCTGGCCACTATCGCAGCGGAATTATTCTTTTCGGAGATATGTGCTGCAATCAGGCAACTGAGCTTGCTGGTGTCAATCCTGCGTAACAAGTCCAGCGATTGCTGGTTCGACAAATGTCCGTGATCGCCGCCGACGCGCTGCTTCAAAGATGCCGGGTATGGTCCCGACTCCAACATTTGCGGATCATAATTAAACTCCAGTAACAAGCCATCGAGCCGACCGAAGGCCTCCACTATATGGCTGGTAATGTGACCGGTATCGGTGAGCAAGCCAAACTGCTTACCCCCACCGGGCTGGCGAAAAATGAATTGCAGGGGTTCACTGGCATCGTGTGGAACTGTCACCGGCAATATTTCGATATCGCCTATGACCACTGCCTGCCCAGCCAACAGCACTTCGAAGGGTAATGCCGACGAACTGAGTACCGCGCGCGCGGTACCTACTGCGGTCCAAAGTGGAATGGAATGCGTTTCACAAAGCCTGGCAACGCCTCCGCTGTGATCGCCATGTTCATGGGTGAGTAATACCGCGTCTATGTCCTGCGGCACCATCTGCAGGCGCTGCAGGCGTTGGGTAAATTGTCGCAGTGAAAAACCGCAGTCAATCAGTAAGGTGGTGTCGCCCTGCTGAACCAGCGTAGCATTACCCTTGCTGCCACTACCCAGCGATGCAACGCGCATCGTCTACCTGAGCCGCTGGTAAAGCAGATCGAGAAAGTTGGCGGCAGCTGCCGAAGTATCGAGATCGCCGTCGGGAGTTTCTACGGTTACCCTGGATAATTTATGGTTTTCCTCGGATATCACCAGCACCATTTCCTGCGTCTTCGTCGTGCTGGAGGCAAATAGCGCGGCGAGGCCGCCCTGGTTATTTTTTTCGATTACGCGCGCGTTTATGGTGATATCGCCTTCATTGAGTAGGCCACCGGCCGGGTTGAAATTGAGTATTTCGGTATTCAGTCTTTCCAGCTCGTGGTACACCCTGTTCCATGCGAGTCGGTAGGGAGTCTTCAATAGCAGATAAGGCGAGCTCTCCTTGGAATCAAAATGCTGCGTGGCGCGCGGAGCAAATAATTTTACCTGCTGCAACTGATTATCCAGCTCTACCTGCTGCAAACCGAGATAAATCATCAATCGCGACAGCATCTCCACTTCCAGTTCGGATTCAGGCTGGCGAAAACGCCATTGATTGACATCCCCTTTTTGCCGGGCACCCTCCCCTGCGAGAATCTGGTGCCGATATTCGGTGGCTCGATGGCTAATGTAAATCCTGCTGACGCCACTCGCCGGGTCACGTTCGACGCGAGTCTTGAACTGATCCTGGCGTGCCGATAAATCTTCCTCGCCGAACAGCCGGGAAAACCATGAATCGCCTTTCTGTTTGCTGCCTACTTCGCGGAACCCCCATTCGGTTTGCATTATGCCAATCGAAGGTTCATCCATTTCCAGCTTGTAGCCTTCTGAGGCCCAGAAATTCTTTATCAAAGGGTAGAGGTTATCTGCCGGTTCATCGACGGACAACCAGTAAAAATTACCACCACCTTCGAGTTTCATCGACTCGACTTTTGCCAGCACCGGTATTTTATTTCGTTGCGAGGGGTCGTCGGCGGAGAATATTTCTGGCAGGGCAAACTGCGAGGCGCCATCGAATTCGATCAAATCTGGCGGCAGCACCAGACTGGCTTCCGAGGAAGCGTCAAGGTAGCGCTGGTCGAGACCGGATTCGCAGGCAGCCAATAACAGTGCCAGCAGGATAATTCCAGTTCGTTTCATAGCGCACCACAGGCAATGAGAGTCTGTCGCAACGGCTCCTGCAGTTCCTGCGAAAGCCTGGTCATGGGCAGGCGTAGATTCAATTCACCGAATCCCATTTCAGATACGGCCCATTTTACCGGTATCGGGTTTGACTCGAGGAATAACAGGCGGTGTAATTCAGCGATTTCGCCATCTGCGCGACGAGCCTCGTCTGCCTTGCCTTCAAGGGCTAGTCGGCACATGGCTGCCATTTTTGCCGGCACTACGTTGGCTGTTACCGAAATGGCGCCGTGTCCACCGTTCAAAATAAAATCGCAGGTGGTTGCATCATCGCCGGTGAGCAGCGAAAAATCGTCTCCTACCTGACGCTTGATATCGGCGAGTCGCTGCATACTTCCGGTGGCTTCCTTGATACCTACGATATTGCTGACCTTGGCCAGTTCAGCGACGGTATCGGCCTGCATGTCGCAGGCTGTTCTACCCGGTACATTGTAAAGAATCTGCGGGATATCCACCGCGTTCGCGATGGCCTGATGATGCAATACCAGACCATGTTGCGTTGGCTTGTTGTAATAAGGCGTAACCAGTAAGACCGCATCGGCGCCGGCCTGTTTCGCACACTGCGTCAGTTGTATAGCTTCGGACGTAGAATTTGCGCCCGTCCCTGCGATCATTGGCAGGCGATGATTGATGATTTCCGCGCTACGGCGCAGCAGCTCGCAATGCTCGCTGTGGCTCAGGGTGGCCGATTCCCCGGTGGTACCGGCAATCACCAGCGCATCGCTACCTTCGCGTATATGAAACTCGATCAATGCCGCGAGCTGGTCGTAATCGACATCGCCATTACTCAACATGGGCGTTACCAGCGCCACCAGACTACCTTTAAACATTTTCTACCTCGTAGGCCGTGGCCAATAAGTGGCGTATGGTATAAAGACTGTCCTCAATGTACAAGGAATTGCTCGGAATTAGCCTTTGCATGCCGTTTTAAAAATGAAGATACAATCCACTTTGACCGGTCTCAACAGCAGACTGCTATCCAGGCTCTAATCGACGGCTACTTCGCTGGTCGGCCAGGCCTTGATCACTGCCTGGATCAGGGTCGCCAGCGGGATCGCAAAAAATACTCCCCATACTCCCCATACACTGCCGAAAAATACTACTGCAACAATGATCGCTACCGGGTGTAGGTTCACCACTTCGGAAAACAACAGCGGAACCAGTAAATTACCGTCGAGAAACTGGATAAAGGCATAAATTGCCATTAAATAGCCGAACTCCGAAGTAAACCCCCATTGGAAGAATGCGATCAAAGCGACTGGAATCGTCACTACCGTCGCACCAACGTAAGGAATAATAACCGATAGCCCAACGGCCAGGCTGAGCAACATTGCATAATTCAATCCCATTAACACAAAGGCAACATAGGTCGCCGACCAGACTATCAGCACCTCGATAACCTTGCCGCGTACATAGCTGGCAATCTTTACGTCCAGCTCGGCCCAGACCTGATGTAAGAGGCGACGCTCTTCGGGTAAGAAATTGGCCAGCCAGCCAATGATGATTTCCTTGTCCTTTAAGAAGAAGAACACCATCAGTGGTAACAGTATCAGGTAAACGAAAAAGGTGATGATGCCAACCACCGACGATAGAGACAGGCTTACCACACGCTGACCCAACATGGTGATTTCGGTACGAATCAGGGCCAGGACCTCGTCCACCTGTCTGGTCGAAACATAGTCGGGGTATTGCTCTGGCAATTGCGAGAGCAATTGCTGTCCTTTAGCCAGCATGTTCGGCATTTCACGGAATAAATCAGATACCTGCTTCGACAGCAGTGGCAGCAAAACGAAAAACACCAGCAGGATGACAGTAAGCATCAAAGCGGTAACTATACTGGCTGCAACGGTTCTGCTCAGGTTGATCCGACTAAGCCAGACAACCACCGCCTCGTTGAGATAGGCAATGGTAATACCAACCAGAATCGGTAGCAAATGCTGGTTCATGACAAACACCAACAAGCCGCCAAAAATTAATATAAAGGCAAATATTACCGTTTGCGGATCGGTGAAATGTCGCAGATACCACTGCTTGAGAATATTAATCATATTGCGCGCACTATTTTTGTTCGCCCCTCGCTTCAGCCATTCCTTTTAAAATATGCCTGCGCAAATTCGAGTAACTCTTCCATGATATTGACACGAAATTTCTGCCGCTGGCGCACAAAGGAAAACGGTCGATTGAGCGGGGGGTCGAGTTGCAGGGCAGCAAGCGTTTTCAGCTTTAACTCTTTTTCGATGATCGAACGTGAAATGATGGTGATACCCATGCCGGCCTCTACCGCTCCTTTGAGTGCCTCGGGACTGCCTAGTTCAATGCTCAGATTCATTTCAGCGGGATTAACTTTTTCCTTTATCAGGTACTGGGTAATTACATCTCTGGTTCCGGAGCCTTCTTCGCGACTGACGAAAGGATAACGCAATAATTCGGCTGGCTTAACCCGCTTCCCGCTCTTTAGCAATTCATGCCCGGGTTGCGCAACTACGACGAGTTCGTCGTTATGGCAAATCTCCACGATCAGGTTCTTGTTGCTCACCGGCGCTTCAACCACACCGAGGTCGATAACGTTATGCTCAACCATGGATACTATCCCCTCTGTATTCGATACCTTGAGGCGCAGGTTGATGTCGGGATAGCGATTTTTAAACTCGCCAAGCAATGCTGGCAACAAATATTCGGCGATGGTAGTGCTGGCGCCGATGGTGATCGCGCCGCTGATCTCTCCGGTCAGGTCACGAACCGTATTTTCCATTTCCGCATAGAGATCAAAGATACGCTCGGCAAATTCGGCAACACGCTCTCCCGCCTGAGTAAGATTGACCTTGTTGTGTGTGCGATCAAACAGGCGGGTATTGAAATACTCTTCCAGCTGTCGCACCTGAAAAGTCACCGCGGGCTGTGTCATATGCAGCGATTCAGCCGCCTTGGTAAAACTTAATAGCTTGGCTACGGTATGGAAAACCTTAAGTCTTCTGTCACTCATCTGTTAGCTGTAGCCAGTTAGGCAGGCAAATTAGTATATATTGTTTTCAAACAATTCTATAGCCGTTATAAATAAGTTTAATGGGAGTAGAGCCCGTTAATCAGGGAAGACAGCAACTGTTTAAGACATTGCATTAATAAAAGTTTGTAAATAATTGGATGACAACTATTCTTTGGATTCGTAAACTATCGAAACTGGTACCTAAATAGAGAAAACCATGCGTTATTTGATTTACCTGACACTTTTTCTCTCAACCTCGCTGAGCGCCGGATCAATTCTAAAGTGGGTTGACGAGGACGGCAAGATTCACTATGGGGACACGCCTCCGGTTAGCATCAAAGCCGAGCCGGTTAGCGTCCAGTCGGCCCCCAGCAATCCCGGCAAAGCTCTGCCGCGCCTGTCGGCACCCAAAAATGCAGACGAGGAAGCCGGCAACAACACGGCCGGGACACCTTTATCACCGACCGCCACCAAGGTACCGGCTGATCAGGCCAGTAACGCCTGTAAACAGGCCAAAGAAGACTTAAAGGTCATTAATAGCAGTAACCGTATCAAGCTTAAGTCTGCCGATGGCAGTGTTCGCAGCCTGAGCGATGAGGAAATCAGCCAGCGCAAAGAACAGTCTCAGGCCGATATCGATCGATTTTGCAGTTAAGGATTCATTCTTAGCCTTCCCGGCGGCTCTCTTCTATAATAGCCGCCTAATCGATTAACCCTGGTTTTATAACCAGCAACTTTAAGTATCTCGCCCATGAAAGCTTCTCGCTTCCACCTGGTTACCCTGAAGGAAACACCAGGCGACGCCGAAATCATCAGTCACCAACTCATGTTACGCTGCGGTATGGTACGCAGACACACTGCGGGCATTTATAGCTGGCTGCCTTTAGGCCTGCGTGTATTGCGCAAGGTCGAACAAATCGTTCGCGAAGAAATGGATAACTCCGGTGCTCTGGAATTACTCATGCCTTCTTTTCAGCCCGCTGAGTTGTGGCAGGAATCCGGACGCTGGGAATTTTTCGGCCCTGAGCTATTGCGTATGCAGGACAGGCACCAGCGCGACGCCTGTATCGGCCCTACCCACGAAGAAGTGGTAACCGACATTTTTCGTCGCGAAGTTAAGAGCTATCGCCAGTTACCGCTCAACCTGTACCAGATACAAACCAAGTTCCGTGATGAAATCAGACCCCGTTTCGGCGTCATGAGATCGCGTGAATTTATCATGAAAGACGCCTATTCCTTCGATGTTGATCAGGAAGGCATGCAGCAATCCTACGATGCCATGGACAAGGCCTATGTCAGAATATTCGATCGCTTCGGTCTGGATTACCGTGCGGTGAGCGCCGACTCCGGTGCGATTGGTGGCAGCACTTCGCAGGAATTTCACGTACTTGCCGATTCGGGCGAAGACGCGATTGCTTTTTCCGACGCTAGCGACTTCGCCGCCAATATTGAAATGACCGAAGCCAAGCCCCGTGAAACCACGCGCGCCGATGCAGGCGAACCGATGCAAAGCGTCGATACACCGGGCATGCACAGCATCGATGCGCTTGCCCGTGGGCTCGAAGTCAGCGAGCAAAAATGTCTGAAAACCTTGATAGTCGATGCCGAAGATGGGGGGCTCATCGCCCTGGTACTGCGCGGCGATCATGAACTCAATACGGTTAAAGCGGAAAGACTGGAAGGCGTTGCCAGCCCATTAAGATTGGCCGCGCCAGAACTTATCAGCCAGCAACTGGGCAATGAAATTGGCTCGATAGGTCCGATCGGACTCGATATCAAGGTTTACGTCGATCGCAGTGCAGCGCTGATTAATGATTTTATCTGCGGCGCCAATAGCAAACATCAGCATTTCATCAATGCCAATTGGGGACGCGACTGCGAAGAACCTGTCCCGGTGGATATTCGCAATGTCGTCGACGGCGATCCCAGCCCGGATGGCAAAGGCAATCTGAATATTCTGCGTGGTATAGAAGTTGGTCATATTTTCCAGCTTGGACAAAAATATTCGCAATCGATGCAGGCCACAGTCCTCGACGAACAGGGCAAAACTGCGTTCCCCTATATGGGTTGTTACGGCATCGGCATTACCCGCGTAGTCGCGGCTGCGATTGAACAAAACAACGATGACCGCGGTATCTACTGGCCTGAATCGCTGGCACCTTTCCAACTGGTCATATGCCCGATTAATTATCACAAACAGGAAGCCGTCAAACAGGTCGCCGACGAACTCTATCAGGACTGCCTCAAGCGGGGACTGGAAGTCATACTCGATGATCGCGGATTACGACCGGGGGTGATGTTTTCAGACATGGAGCTAATCGGAATACCTCATCGCATAGTGCTCAGCGATCGCGGCCTGCAGGCACAAAAATTTGAATACAAGGGCAGACTCCAGCAGGACGCCGAGGAACATGACCTCGACCAGCTTGCCGCCTTTCTCGACCGGCTATTCCCAGGCAATGCGACAGGTATCGGTTAAGGCATTCCTGCCACTGCTCCTGGTAGTCCTGGCTACAACGCTATCGACACCGGGTTACGCCACGACCGACCCCGAACTTCGCGCGCTGTTACAACAGGCCATAGATTCCGGTTCCGGCTTCAACGACCGCTTCGATGCCGAGGTCTGGTTGCTGGACATGTCCGCACGCCTGGAGGATTTTGTCGAAGATCCAGCTACGCGAATCGAAATGCTCAAGCTGGTTCACTACGAAGCCCGCCGCGCCAACCTGGAACCGGAACTGGTTCTTGCCGTAATCGAAGTCGAAAGCGCTTTCGATGAGTTTGCCATTTCCGTCGCAGGCGCACGGGGGCTAATGCAAATCATGCCTTTCTGGCTCGACGAAATCGGGATTTCAGACAAGAACCTGTTCAAGATACGTACCAACCTGCGCATGGGCTGCACCATACTGCGTTATTATCTCGACATGGAGTCGGACCACCTATCGCGTGCACTGGCCAGATACAACGGTAGCCTCGGACGAGACGTCTACCCAAACAAGGTTATCCGCGCGCTGAAAAGAAACTGGTTTAAACAATAGCTCTGCGGTTAGTGCCCGGGGCCTGCTTTTTGCTTGTTCGACACGACTTTGCGGCTATAGCCAAAGCGTACCGGTTTAATCGCGCTGGGCGTCTCGCTGACTTCATTGTTGATCGCAAGCATCCAGTCGGCATAGTCGGGGTCGAGTAGCTTCATGCTGGCCAGAATTTCGCTACGATAGGCCTGCTCTACCGTGGCGCTACGCCCCGGCCAGATTCTGAATTTTACGCGCACAAACTGTCGCCCCGAAGCCGTCACCTCGAGCGGAGATATCTCCACCTGATCTCGCAATATCCCTGGAAACTGTTGCACAAAACCACGCGTGATATCTTCGATACTGGAAAGCATTTTCTCTGCCAGAGATTGCTCCGATGATAACGTCACATCAGCAAAACATCGCACGTATCCTCGCGGATAAATAATCACGTTACTTAGCGTTCGATTGGGGATATAGACACTCGCGCCCATAGGATTGAGCAGGCTGGTAAAGCGCATACTAATATTTTGCACTACGCCGGTTTGCCCGGAAATTTCTACCAGATCTCCGACCTGGAATAAATCCGACAGGATTACGGTCATACCTGTAACCACGTCCTGCACCACACCCTGCGAGCCAAAGCCTATGGCCAGACCGATAATCGAGGCGCTGGCCAGGTAGGCAGTCAGGGACACTCCGAACTCCTGCAGCACCAGACCGAGAGCGGCGAAATAAAGAACGAACACCAAAGCGCTGGTAATCAGCCCGGAAAGCGTGCGCAACTTGCTCCAGCGGCGCATGGCTTGCACCGACAACAGGTGTTTGGCCAGGTAACGAACCACACCCACCAGCATGTGCGCCCCTGCAGCGATGATCAGTACGACAATTACCCGCTCCGAGGTGCCCAGTTCAGCCAGCGAAAAAAATGTCATAGTCGTTACTCCCGGATAAACCTTTCATATGAGAACAGCTGCTGGAAATGTCTGGACCAGAATTTTTGCATGCACATCACAGGTAAGGTGAAAACAGCCAGGCTATCGCATCGCGAATTCGAACCGGGAGCGATCGACCATCGACGCCGGCCAGGCTTTCTTCGCGGGAAATATTTTTGATACGATCGAAATGTCTGCAGAGTCCGCTGACAAAAGATTTGTCGAAAACCTCGATCACCAGCTCAAAGTTGAGGCGCAGGCTGCGCGGATCCATATTGGCGGATCCGATATGCGCGTAGCTATCGTCGATCAACAATAGCTTGCTGTGAGCAAAGGGTGGTGGTTGAAAATAAACGCGTACGCCGTATTGCAGCAATTCCCAAAGCATGTTTCGCGTAGCCCAGTCAACTATCGCCAGGTTGGACTTTTCCGGCAGGATGACACTCACCTCGACACCACGCAATGCGGCGGCCTGCAGGCTGCTAATCAGGCCCGCTGGCGGCAGGAAATACGGTGTCATGATAGACAGGCGTTTTCGCGCCTGTGCTGCTGCGCCACTGATAATCATTACCAGTTTTCCAATATCCTCATTAGGGCCATCGGTAATCACACGACATACCGTTTCTCCCTGAGGCAGCGGTTTTGGCAAGACCTGCGAGCGTGGTTTCCCCGCCGCGAATAACCAGTCCTCATCGAAAGTTGCCTGCAATTGCTCGACAACCGGACCCTCGACATGAAAATGAATATCGACGGTATAATTCTTCGCCGCTGGTTGCTGGTGTATATGGCGATCGCCTATATTCATGCCCCCGGTAAAACCGATTCTGCCATCGACCAGCAGTAGCTTGCGATGGTTACGCAGGTTGATATGCATCGACGGCGGTATCAGGCGCGGTGGAATAAAACGGGCAATCCTGATGCCCTGATAATCCAGCAGGGTACCGGCACGGGGAAAGCTGTACAGTTCGCCGATGCCAT
>CAXBMV010000028.1:0-12063 GCA_963976575.1 uncultured Gammaproteobacteria bacterium
CGCATGTTTGCCGCGGTCACCGTAGCCAGCGCCTGCGGCTATGTTGTCGCCAACGTGATATTCCATTATCCGCCGCTGTTTCTGATCGAATTCGACAAACCGTTGCATGCAACCGAGTTTCTGCTGTTTGCGCTGGAAGGCATTTTTTGTGGTTTTATCGCCGTCATATTCATGCGTTTGCTGAGCTGGTCGATGCGCCTGTCAAAAAGCCTGCGCATTCCCGCGGCCTGCAAACCCATGCTGGCTGGTTTCCTCGTTTCCCTGGTTGCTCTACAGGTGCCCGAGGTTCTGGGCATAGGTCAGGAAGTGTTTCGCCAGGCCTCGGTCTCAGGTCACTACACCGCGGAAGGCTTGCTGCTCATTCTGGTGTGCAAACTACTCGCCACGGTCATCTGTCTCGGCTTCGGTTTTGCCGGTGGCGTGATGTCACCCTCGCTATTGATCGGCCTGATGTTTGGCGCCCTCTTCGCCCTGCTGGTGCCTGAGTATTTGCTCGAAGACTATTCCGGGTTAGCGGTTTACGCCATATGCGGCATGGTCGCTGTGATGAGTCCGGTGATCGGAGCACCCATGACTGCCTTGCTGCTGGTATTCGAGTTTACCCGCAACTACGAAATCACCATCGCCGCGATGGTCGCCATCGTATTCGCCAACCTGGTTTCGAATGGTTGGTATGGTCGTTCCTTTTTCGACGTGCAATTGCTCGAGCGCGGTGTCGACCTGTCGCAGGGACGCCTCAAGGCCTACCTGATGCATCATAGCGTCAGCGAATATGCCACCCAGGCGCTGCCGCGACTCTCGCCTTCGGCCAGGCTGTCCGAGTTACGCGAAAAGATGAAAGTCTATGAAACCGGCTCGGCGGTGGTTATTGATGACGATGGCATTTATCTGGGCCAGGTATTTCAGCACCAGATAAGCGATATCGGCGATGACAGCCTGCTGTCGTCGCTGAAGTACGACCGCCAGGTCGAATTCAAACAAAATACCAGCATCTGGGAAGCCATGGATATCATGCGCGGCTACCTCGGCGACGCCATAGTGGTGGTTGACTCAGACAGCGGGAAATATCTCGGCGTCATTCCTGAATCAGTCGTCATAGGCGCCTACCTGGACGCGGCCCAGGAATTAAGCCGCGAAGAGCACGAGGCCTGAAATATGACTATGCAGCAATTAATCGAGGAACAGGTCAGCCAGGCCTTAAAGGAAGACGTCGGCAGTGGCGACATCAGCGCATTATTGATCGAGCCGCAGCGGCAACTTTCCACGCAATTATTATTGCGCGAAAATGCCGTGCTTTGTGGGTGCGCCTGGTTTGACGAAGTATTCCGCCAATGCGACACATCCATCCACACAGAATGGCATGCACAGGATGGTGATCGAGTCGACGCCGACAGCATGATCTGCGAAGTGAGCGGACCGGCACGCGGCTTGCTCACCGCCGAACGCAGCGCGCTGAATTTCCTGCAAAGCCTGTCGGGTACCGCCACCACCACGCGCAGCTACGTCGATAAAATCAGCCATACCGGTTGTCGAATACTCGATACGAGAAAAACCATTCCTCTGCTGCGCCTGGCGCAGAAATACGCGGTGCGCTGCGGTGGCGGCAGCAATCATCGTATCGGACTTTTTGATGCCTATTTGATCAAGGAAAATCACCTGGCCGCCAGCGGTGGCATTGCCAACGCGGTGAAGCGAGCACGGCAGATGCACGCTGATCGCCTGCTCGAAGTAGAAGTGGAGAACCTGGTTCAGTTACAACAGGCGATAGACTGTAGCGTCGACCGCATACTACTGGATAATTTTTCAATCACCGACTTGAAGCAGGCGGTAGCGACTAACCGGGGGCGTGTTGAACTCGAAGCCTCGGGTAACATAGATGTGAACGGTCTCGTCGAAGTAGCCGAAACCGGAGTCGATTTTATTTCCATTGGCGCACTGACCAAACATTTAAACGCCATCGACTTTTCCCTGCGCTATGTCGACGAGCCAACACAGGCAAACTCTTGAGTAGCGACAACAGGCCCACCGAGGAAACCCAGGACCATACAAGCAAGGGCATTGCCGCATTGATACTGGCGACATTGTTTTTTGCGGGCCAGGATGCGATTACCAAACACCTGGCGGCCTCCCTGCCGATAGTGCAAATCGTCTGCATACGATTCTTTTTCTTTGCCCTGTTCGCATTGATCTACGCCTCGCGCAAATCCAGCCTGCGCGGCGCCCTGGCTTCGAAGATGCCGAAAACGCAGATATTGCGCGGCCTGTTGATTTGCAGCGAGATTGCACTGTTCGCCTATGGCCTGCGCTTTCTCGGCCTGGCCGAGTTCCACGCCATATTCGCCTGCTTCCCACTCGTCATCACCGCGCTGTCGGTGCCCATGCTCGGAGAAAAGGTCGGCTTGCGACGCTGGCTCGCCGTGCTGCTGGGGTTTATCGGCACGCTGATTATTATTCAGCCTGATGGCGGTGTGTTCAGCCCCTATGCGCTTATTGGTCTGGCCTGTGCAATCATGTTTGCAATCTATAACCTGATCACACGTAAGGTGTCACGTCAGGACAGCTTTGAAACCTCATTGCTTTATTTCGGCCTGGTCGGGTTTGTTGCGACCCTGCTGGTTGCACCCTTTTTCTGGCAGGCACCCACGCAAAACGAAATGGCGTGGTTGTTGGTAATCAGCGTAACCGGGATTTTCGGGCACCTGTTATTGATCAAGGCGCTGGAACTTGCGCCGGCGGTAATCCTGCAGCCATTCAATTACTTCATTCTTATCTGGGCGATGATTATCGGCTATAGCATCTACGGAGAAATTCTCGAGGCCACCACTCTGGTCGGTGCCGGGCTAGTGGTTTGCAGTGGCATTTACATCGCCAGACGCGAATATCTGGTGAGCCGTGCCGAGCGACGGCGTCTGCGCAAGGCACTATATCCACCCGAAGTGTGACATTCCTATAGCTACTGTAGTCAGAATCTATTACCAGTTGCCTTCACTTTCTACATAAACTGTGGAGATAGTGCGGTGCAAGTAGTGAGAACTGTCAGTATTTGCTATGATTGCGCCTTGAAACAACATGACACGACTGGCAATCCAGTCACCCCTTGCAGGAGCTTTATCCATTAACGGCAGTACCATACTAGTAAACTTGATAGGCGGAGTCGCTCTCCTGCTTTGGGGCCTGCGCATGGTGCGTATCGGCGTCATCGACGGCTGGGGCAGCGAGGTTCGCAGCGCACTGGGTGCAAGCCTGTCGAATCGTTTCAAAGCCTTTTTTTCCGGCCTCGGTGTCACCATGCTATTGCAAAGCAGTAGCGCCACCGCATTGCTCACCTCATCATTTAGTGGCCAGGGCATTTTAACCACAGCCAGTGCCCTCGCGGTATTACTCGGAGCAGACGTAGGCACTACCCTGGTAGCCCAGGTATTGACCTTCGATTTATCGGCATTGTCCCCGTTTCTGGTTGCCATCGGCGTGGCCATGTTCACCTATTCCAAGGGAGGGCGAACCAAGGATATAGGCCGCCTGTTACTCGGCATAGGTATGATGCTGCTGGCTCTGAAACTGATCCTGGCCGCATCCTTGCCAATGCGCGAGTCGGTCATCATCCAGGAAATTCTTGTGGCACTCGGTGGAGACCTGGTGCTCGCCGTGATTTTCGCCGCGATTATAGCCTGGGCAGCGCATTCCAGTCTGGCCACAGTATTGCTGATTATCACTCTGGCCAGCACCAGCGCGCTGGATATTACCGTTGCCTATGCCTTTGTGCTGGGTGCTAATATCGGTGGCGCCATACCTCCTTTTATTGCAACCCTCGGCGCCAATCGCACCGCCCGGCAACCCCCGCTGGGCAATCTTATTTTTCGCGTTTGCGGCGTATTGATTGCATTGCCCTTCATCGGCATGATTGCTCATCAACTGTCGCCACTGGAAGTCAGCCATGCCCGGCAGATTGCCAACTTCCACATGTTTTTCAACATAGCGCTGGCGATAATGTTTTTCCCGTTAATCGATCGTATGGCCAGCCTGACCGGTCGCCTGCTGCCCGACGACGATGACGAGTCGGAGGAATTCAAACCCAAGCATCTCGATAAAAGCGCCTTCGAAACACCGCTGGTGGCGCTGGTCAATGCCGAACGGGAAGTGCTGCGCATGGGCGAAGTTGTCGAACGAATGCTGCGCAATGCGTTTATCGCACTGAAAAAGAATGACTTTGAACTGGCGCAGAAAACCCGCGACATGGATCAGGTAGCGAACCGCTTTTATGAAGAGATCAAGCTTTACCTGACCGCTCTGGGTCGCGAAACCCTGGGTGCGAAAGAAAGCAAACGACTCTCTGAAATTCTCAGCTTCGCCACCAATCTCGAGCATATTGGCGACATCATCGCGGTTGACCTGATCCACAATATTTCGCAGAAAAAACTGGTACCCAAAGCAAAGATGTCGCTACAGGACCGCGAAGACATCAACAACCTGTACCAGCCGGTATTGCTCGCCTTCCATCTGTCCTTGAGTGTTTTTACCTCCGGGGATATTTCCATGGCGCGACAACTGCTGGCGAAGAAATACAAGTTCGTCAAACGCGAAAAAGAAGCGGTTATGAATCACCTGAATAAACTGCGTGATGACATTACCTATGATTCGCGCCTGAGCGCTTTGCAACTTGACGTATTGCGCGACCTCAAGCGTATCAACTCACACCTGACCTCGGTGGCTTACCCGATACTGGAGGCTGCCGGACAATTGCGCAGCCGATTGCGTGTTAGCGATTCCAGTGACAGCACTGACGACAGCGACGACAGCGCAACCAGCCTCGATCCCCCGGCCAAGCCTTCCACCACAAGCTGACGATATAGTTTTATTGGACGCTGCCGCAAGCCGCGGCAAATCAGTATGGGGTTACCGGTTCGCAGTCAGAAAGCATCTGGAGTTCGGACGCGAAAAAAACAAAAGTTCATCCTCATGACCGGCGAAAATTGGCCATGAATGCCCGTATAAAATAATTGTATTAGCTTATTGACTTTCACCGGATTAACGGTAGACTGCGCGCCAGCTAGAAAGTAAGTCTCAAGATTATATTCTCCACCACGTTGTTTTATCTGTATATCCTCGTTCTGAAGTTTTGTAAGTCCAAGTCTGATTTCGTGCTACTACCGCCTCTTTGCAGGCTTTTATTTCAATCTATTCAGGATTTTATTATGTCAGATACAGTTACCGGAACCGTTAAATGGTTCAACGACTCTAAAGGTTTTGGTTTTATCGAACAAGCTTCAGGCCCCGACGTTTTCGCTCATTTCAGCGCTATCGCCAGCACCGGCTTCAAGTCACTGGCTGAAGGCCAGAAAGTTGAGTTCACCATAACTCAAGGCCAGAAAGGTCCGCAAGCTGAGAACATCGTCGCCGTCTAGGTTCCGACATCAGTATGTGAAGAAGGCAAGACCATTGGTCTTGCCTTTTTTTTGCGCGCAATTCCTGTTACCGGCCTTGCGCTAAATCGTCGCTCTAGCGGCAGATTCCAGTGAAAATGTAGTTCCCCTCGGCCAGTACGAAAGGTTTGATCGCCGAGAAATCCTGAACCGTAAGCGACAGCAGGCGACGAATCTGGCCATCGCTGCGGCGGCTGTAATTGACCAGGCTATATACCCCCTGGGTAACCGGATTACTGGCGACTATATCAATGTTAAACAATGAATTGATCTTGTCGCCGCTGATGACACTGGCATCCCTGTCGACTCGAAATGATTCTCCCGCATAGCCCTCGGTCCTGGCTTCGAGCCTGCCGTCATCGGACAGCACATAAAATTCCTGCACATCGCAGTCGTACCATTGGTCGTGTGCCAGGGCTGGCATCGTCGATACCAGTAAAACCAGAAATAATGCTTTCTTCATGAGCCTGCTTCCCGTTTGTTAAATTCATACACAAGATTAATCCAGCGCGCTTTTCAGTTTCGCGACCGCTGTCACACCGAAGAGAGCGAATTCAGACGTTCCAGAGTACCTATATCGGCCCAGTTGCCGGCATAGATTTCACCGCTGAGCTGTTGCCGGTCTGCCGCGGCACGCAACAGCGGTGCCAGCGGGCGGCTGCCCTGCTCGAGGCCATCAAAAAAATGTCGATCGAACATTGAAATACCACTGAAGGTGAAACGTTTATCCTGCTGGTTACCCACCAGATCACCATCCAGGGAAAAATCTCCTGCGGGGTTATGCGGCGGATTTTCTACCAGTACCAGATGCGCTTGCGACTGCCTGTGGCGAAGCCTGGAAAAATCAAAATCGGTCACTATATCGGCATTCACAACAATGAATCGTTCCCCCAGCAAGTCCAGTGCCTGCAGTATGCCACCGGCGGTTTCCAGCGCTTCTGCCTCCTCGCTGTATTCAATTTTCAAACCGAAGCGACGGCCATCTCCGAGATGTTCACGGATCTGCTCACCCAGCCAGCTGAGGTTAATCACCACCGCTTCAAAACCCGCCGCTGCAAGTGCCACAAGGTGATGCACGATCAACGCCTTGCCCCTGACTTCGAGCAAAGGCTTTGGCAGAGTATCGGTAAGCGGGCGCAAGCGCTCACCACGGCCTGCCGCCAGTATCATCGCCTTCATCACAGACTCACACCGCGCGCAGGGCGTCTACCCTGTCGTTCAAATCAAGACTTTCCAGCAGCGAGTAGAGGCCCAACATCGACATTTCCCCGGCACAGACCTGGCGAACATATCCCAGGGTGCGCGGAATATCTTTTAAATAGCCGTTCTTGCCATCGCGGATCTTCAGTCGCGAGAATATTCCGATAGCCTTCAAATGGCGTTGTACGCCCATCAGGTTGAACCAGCGCATGAACTGCTCGGGACCGACATCGAGCAAGTCCCTGTCACGGGCGAGTTCATAATAATCCAGTGCCAGCTGTTCAACCCGTTTTCGCGGCCATTCGATATAACAATCGCGCAACAGCGATAGCGGGTCATAGCTTAGCGGGCCTTTCACCGCATCCTGAAAATCGAGTATGCCTGGATTGCCCTTATCAATTTTCATCAGGTTGCGCGAATGGAAATCCCGGTGCACAAATACCTGGGGTTGTTGCAATGCATTAGCAACCAGAGCTTGCCTGGTTTTTAACCAGAAATCTGTCTGCGCAGCACCCAGTTCCACGCCCATCAATGCCTGCAGGAACCAGTCGTGGAACAAATCCAGTTCCTGCTCCAGCAAGCTGGCATCGTATTCCGGCAGGTCATCGGCGTCGATGCAGGTCTGCATTTTTATAATTGCCGAAAGCGCGTCCGCATAAAGTGGCGCTTCGCTGTCCGGGCCAAGTTGCGACAGGTAGTCGCGACTGCCGAAGTCGGTGAGAATCAAAAACCCCTGATCAAGATCCTGCGCAATGATTTCCGGCGCGCTGAGGCCGGCCGCACGCAATTTACCCGCGACAGCGATGAATTGATCGCAGGGCTCCTTATGTGGTGGCGCATCCATGACCACAAAACTGGAATTCCCTGCCTGCAGGCGCCAGTAGGAACGAAAGCTGGCATCCTCGGAGGCACGACTCAGACCGTAGTCGCCGTAACCCAGCTTTTTAAGCCAGTCGTTTAATGCTGCCGATCTATCACTCATTCGATTTATATGCGGCCCCGTGGCTGCGGTTCTGCTAAAAGGCCGGTATTATCCGGGTTTTACCCGATTGAGCGCAATAGACAAGATGCCCGCAATAGATTCCCTGCTGCAGTTGATGAAAGATTTACGCGACCCCGACAATGGTTGCCCCTGGGATATCCGCCAGGACAGCCTGTCGGTGGCACCGCATACCCTGGACGAAACCCATGAACTGCTCGACGCAATCGAGCGCGACGACACCGACAATATCCAGGAGGAATTGGGGGACCTGCTGTTTAATATCGTCTTTCACGCCCGCATTGCAGAGGAAAAAGGCCAGTTTGATTTCGACGACGTGGCCCGGGGTATTGTGGAAAAAATGGTTCGCCGTCACCCGCATGTCTTTGGCGAGGACAGGGATAAACCGCGCAGCGAGGAAATGCTCGCAAAACAATGGCAGTCCATTAAAAAAGAAGAGAAAAACGACAAGCCCGACAGGCCCCTGGCGGCCGATTCGGCATCCAATTCGGCCATATTTCGGGCCACGCAAATACAGCAGCATGCCGCGGGCCTGGGTTTCGACTGGCCAGACATACACCCGGTGATGGAGAAACTCGATGAAGAAGTCGCTGAACTCTGCGAGGCGGTCGCCGAGGGCGATGTCGATGAGATAAGCAATGAACTCGGCGACATACTCTTTGTTTGCGTTAACATTGCCCGCCATAAACGGATCAACGCCGAGATGTGCCTGCGTCAAACCAACCAGAAATTCATGCGCCGTTTCGACTATGTTCAGCGCAAGATGACGCAGGCGGGAATCGACATGGATCAGGCCATGCTGGCCAGGATGGAAAAATTCTGGCAGGAATCGAAACAATTTGTTGGCTAAACTAATACAAGCATTCGATCAGGAACCCGCTACCAATGGCTAGAGGCAGATTACAGACAGAACAGCGCATACTCGATGCAGTGGGTCAGCTATTGCTCGAACAGGGCTACCCAGCCGTCGGAATCAATGCAATCGCACGCCAGGCCGGCTGCGATAAGGTACTGATTTACCGCTATTTTGATGGTATGGAAGGCCTTTTGCTGGCCTTTGCCCAGACCACCGAGCTGTGGTGGGAAGTCGATGAAATTATTACCGAATCGGCCCATGAATGCGCCAGCATTCCATTACACGAATACCTGCAGCAACTCCTGGTTCGCTATCTAGAAACCCTGGAATCAAGGCCCCTGGCACTGGAGATCATGGCCTGGGAAATGTCTGCGCAGAATAACCTGACCCTGGCGCTGGCGCGCACCCGCTCGGAACGCGGCATGGCGCTGGTGAAAAAAATCCGCATTTACTATCAACAGCCAAACATCGATATCGGCGGCGTGCTCGGCGTTTTCGGCGCGGCCATTAATTACCTGGTGATCAAAACCCGCCATCAGTCGCAACAGTATAAAACCGAAGAGTGGTGGCGCCTGCAACAAACCATAGGCAAGTTATTGCAATCCTATGCCGAATGACCCGGTCGAAGTCCTGCGTCTTGGCGATATCGACGACCGTGAATTAAGCGCGCTGCTGGGCCGCTACCAGCTACTGCTGCAGCGCATCGCATCAGACAAGCCCATACCTGGCAGTTACTGGGGCGACGAAGAAGCCGGACTAAAAGGAGCCAGCCTGTATGCCAGGGCGGACACACCATTGCATTCGATATTGCACGAGACCAGCCACTATATCTGCATGGATAGCGAGCGACGCCTTCAGCTGAACACCAATGCAGGTGCTGACGATGCCGAAGAAAATGCTGTTTGTTACCTGCAAATCATACTGTCGGAGCAGCTTGAGTGCATGGGTCGCGAGGTTATGTTCGCCGACATGGACAGCTGGGGATACAGTTTTCGCCTCAGTTGCAGCCGCAGCTGGTTCGAGGGTGATGCGCAGGATGCCCGCGCCTGGCTGGAACAGCAGCAATTGATCGACACCCAGTTTCCGCCTCAGAACCAGTCTCAGCGAGTAGCAATCAACTGCAAACAAAGGCTAAAGAATTAGCCTGACCTACCGATACTGTCACTACGGGCATTCGCGCAACTCTGCCCAGGACTCATTTAAACCAGGGCAGAATAGCAGGCAGGAGAAACTGGGTGGATATCGCATCACTTGTCGGATTTATTCTGGCGTACATCATCATCGGCACGGCCATCATACTGGGTGGCCCGTTTATTCTGTTCGTCAACGCACCCTCGTTGCTGATTGTAGTCGGCGGCACCTTCGCAGTTACGCTAATGCGGGTCACCCTGGCCAATTTTCTCGGATCATTCAAGATTGGTCTGAAAGGATTTTTCTACAAGCTGGATAAGCCACAAGACTTGATCGACGAATCGGTCGAACTCGCCAATGTTGCCAGGAAAGAAGGCATACTGGCGCTCGAAGGCCGCGAAATCAGTAACGCCTTCCTGAAAAAGGGAATTGGCCTGTGCATCGACGGCCACGCCCCGGAAGTGGTTAAAGGCCTTCTGTCCAAGGACATCAACATTTCGATCGAACGCCATACCGTGGGCGCAGATATGTTCAAGGCCATGGCAGTTTACGCGCCGGCTATGGGTATGATCGGAACCCTGGTTGGTCTGGTGCAAATGCTGTCGAACATGTCCGACCCCGCCTCGATAGGCCCATCCATGGCGGTGGCTCTGCTGACCACCTTGTATGGTGCGATAATCGCCAATGCTTTCGCCTCACCACTGGCGGAAAAGCTCATCCTGATCAGTGGTTACGAAAAGCTCAACAAAGACTTGATTCTCGAGTCGATAGCAGGCATCCAGGAAGGCACCAACCCACGCGTGCTGAAACAAATGCTGAACGCCTACCTGCCGGAAAGCAAGCGCCAGGAAGACGAGTAATCCATGGATGCCCGGCTTTTACACGGATCGCCTGACGGGGTTTCCAGGTGAGCGACGAAGATAAATGTCCAGCCTGCGAAGAAGGCCTGCCACCCTGGCTGGCAACCTTCGCCGATTTGATGGCGCTGTTGATGTGCTTTTTCGTGCTGCTGCTCTCCTTTGCGGAAATGGACGTGCTCAAGTTCAAGCAGGTGGCCGGTGCGATGAAGCTCGCCTTCGGTGTCCAGCGTGACGTCAAGGCCACCGAGATCCCCAAGGGAACCAGCGTAATTGCTCAGCAATACAGCCCGGGTAAGCCCACCGAGGTTACCCCGCTGGAAATCATGCGCGAGCAAACCACCGACGATACCAAGACCAACCTCGATTTCAGCGACTCCGAGTCGCGTAACGATGCCTCTGCTGATGAAGCCAGCGCCGAGCTGCTCGCCCAGTTACAGGCCGAGCGCGAAGCACTCGAACAGGCACAGGAACTACGCGACGAACTCTCCGAAGCCATCGAAGAGGGCTTGCTCGAGATCGAGGCATTCAATGAACGCGTGCTCATCCGTATCCGCGAACGCGGTTCGTTCGGCTCGGGTAATGCCGATCTCAAGAAGGAATTTCTACCCGTATTGAAATTAATTTCAACCGTGCTCAATAAACGCAACGACCTGTTTGTGATCACCGGCCACAGTGATGATATCCCGATTAAAACGGCCAGGTTTCGTTCCAACTGGGATTTATCGGCAGCCCGCGCCGCCAGCGTCGTCCATTTCCTCATTTCCGAGGGGAACATAGACCCGGAACGCATGGAAATCAGGGCCATGGCGGACAATGAACCGCTGATGCCAAACGACAGCTGGGGAAATCGTGCGCAGAATCGGCGCGTTGAGATCAGCGTTCAGCACGGCAATCCGATGGGAATCGAAATGGACTCCCCTGAAACCAGCACCAGCTTCGCTGCGGAATAAACCGATATGACTGAAGAAAGACGCCGATTTTACAGGATAGACGACGAGCTAATGCTGCGTCTCGATATGATCAAGGAATCCGAGGCAGAGGCACGCCTTAAGAATTTCCTCGAAAACCAGCACGCTTTTTCGCTGCGCAACAATTTCAACCTGCAAATCGAGCAACACATCGCAGACTTCAAGCGTATATCCCGGAAAATGCCTGAACTGGGTCGCTATCTGGGCGTACTTCAATCCCAGATCGACGCCATCAGTGAACGCCAGGATCAGGATGATTTCAGCGCCAGCCTGTCGGTCAAGCTGGTCAACCTGAGTGCTCAGGGTATTGCTTTTAATCACGACGAGGCGCCCGCACTGAAGTCGCTGGTCGAGCTCAGCCTGAAACTGATTCCTTCCGGTGTCATGGTAGTGATATTTGCACGGGTGATAAGGCTTACACCCAGCAACGAAGAAAGCGAAGGCAAAAACCGTATTTCTCTGGACTTTGAATACATTCACGAAGCCGATCGCGAAATACTGATAAAATACGTCCATTCCAAGCAAATGAAATCGCTAAATAGTGAGCAATTCGAAGACGGTTAAACGGCTATGAGCGAACAGGCTGCGCAGTCCTGGTTGTCTTCGCATCCTGGCCCGTTACCGGCGC
>CAXBMV010000029.1:0-12006 GCA_963976575.1 uncultured Gammaproteobacteria bacterium
GTAATGGTGGGTACTACTCACGCGGGCAATATAGGTGCCGCAGCGCGGGCAATGAATAATATGTGTATCAGCCAGTTAGCCCTGGTAGACCCGCAGTGCCCTGTCGCTCAAATAGCCTATGGCAGGGCTTCGGGTGCTGATCATATCCTCGATAATCGCGAGTCCCCGGCGAGTCTCGCCGAGGCGATAGAAGGTTGTGAACTCGTCATTGCTGCCAGCGCAAGACGCAGATCTCTGGCCTGGCCTGAATTAACACCCAGCGAGATGGTAGAGAAGATGGATGAAGTAAGTCCACAGGGGCGGGCGGCCATTATATTCGGACGCGAGCACTCGGGCTTGACCAACGAGGAGGTGCAGCTGTGCAATTACATGGTATGCATCCCAACCAACCCGGACTTCAGTTCGCTAAACGTTGCCTCGGCGGTGCAGGTGATTTGCTATGAAATCTTTCGGCAACGCGCAGAAGTGATACCACCAAGACCTTTGGAGGAGCTCGACCACGCTGCCAGCAGCGGCGAGGTCGAGGGCTATTTTGAACATTTGCATCAGGTGATGGTATCGACTGGTTTTCTCAATCCTGCCAGTCCCGGTCAAATTGTGCAGCGCTTACGCCGACTCTATCTTCGCGCAGGTCTTAGCAAGAATGAAATCAATATCCTGCGTGGCACACTCAGCGCGGTCGAAAAGTTTAAATCCTGATTGTTACATTTCCTTACAAATCGTTACCTGGTTGAAAAGATTGGCTGGCGAGGCTGCCCTAGACTGTCCTCGTAGTAATCAACCAACAACGGAGATGTAGCATGAAGAAATCAAGTAAAATTATTGCAGTTGTCCTGCTCGCAGCGGCGAGTACCACGGCGGTTTATGCCTTTGGTGGTCGCGGACATATGAACATGAGCCCGGCGGAAAAAGCCGATTACATGACCGAGAAGGTAACCAGGAAGTTAAACCTGGATAGCCAGCAACAGCAAAATCTCAGCGAATTAGCAAACCAGTTCGTCGAGATAATGACCGAGGCCCGCGCTGGTAAACAGGCACATATGGAAGAAGTCCAGAAAATGCTCAGCGAGCCCAGTCTCGACCAGACCCGTCTTCTACAACTGGTGCAGGAAAAGACGCAACTGGTAAACGACCGTGCCCCGGCCGTGATTGCCTCCCTGGGTAATTTCCTCGACTCGCTGAATGTGGAGCAAAAGCAGGAATTACAATCCTTCGTCAAGCACAAGCATGAGCACCATCGCAAAGACCATGGTCATGGCGACGGGAACTAGTCAGTAGCATTGATCGTGACTACGCGGCTTTCCAGATGAAAGCCGCGTAGTACAATGTCAGCTGTTTTACCAGAAGGATGCAATGCAGTATGCGCAAGCTGTTACTCATAGACGACGATGTAAAACTGGCGGAGCCATTGCAACAATATCTATCCATGCATGACCTGGAGCTCAGTAGCGAGACACGTCCCTTGCTGGCGCTGGAACGGCTCAGAAAGGAGTTCTTTGACCTCGTCATCCTCGACGTTATGCTCCCTGAAATCGATGGCTTTGAAAGCTGCCGGCGAATTCGTCAGTTCAGCGATATACCGATCATCATGCTCACCGCTCGTGGCGACGTCATGGACCGGGTTGTGGGTCTGGAACTGGGTGCCGACGACTATCTGCCCAAACCATTCGAACCCCGCGAACTGGTAGCGCGCATACAGAGCATTTTCAAACGCAGCCGTAGCAGCCAACAACGCTTCCTCATCGGCGAGCTGGATATCGATCTGGAGCGTAAACAGGTCTTGCTGCAGGATAAACGCCTCGATATTACCGCTACTGAATATGCCTTGTTGGAGCTTTTATTGCTCAATCAGGATCGCGTGCTCAGCCGCGATGAAATCATGCGTTCGTTACGTGGCATCGACAGTGAGTTATACAGTCGCGCAATCGATGTACTGGTTAGTCGCCTGAGATCCAAGCTACAGCGCCCGGAACTCATTCGTACCCAGCGTGGTCAGGGCTATCAGTTCGTGATCTGCTGATGCGCCAGTTTCTAAAAACAAAATGGGAAAGCCTGGTTTTCAGGCTTTTGTTTTACTTTCTGTTATCGATGCTGGCGATCGCCATCATTATTGGCAGCAGTTTTACCAACCGCTTCAAGCCCCATTTGCGCCACGACATCCTGCCCAACCTGCACAAGTACGTGGATTACCTGGTCGAAGATATCGGCGTACCACCCGATTTACAGATTGCGCAGCAACTTGCCGACAGCCTGCCATTTGAAATCCGTATCCAGGGGCAGGGCATCGACTGGGCTTCAAATTCTGCGGTGAAGCCTATCTCCAGCATCGATTTCAAGGCCGCGCCGCCTGAATTCGCAGGCGTTTACCTCGGTCGCAACCCGAGCAGGGGAGGCCACCGCCGCTTCGCTTATCTATTGATCGAACGTCAGGCTTTCCAGTTCATGTTCGTGCTCGACAATCGATTTGACGAGGAGGATGAACGCCGACACTGGTTGTTGTTCCTGTTGCTGGGCTCGGTTTTATTGCTGCTTTACCTCGCCATACGGCATATGTTCAGACCTGTTCAGGCGCTGGCCTTGCAGGTGAAAAAAATCGGTGAAGGCGACCTGGAAGCCGGGCTGGAAAGTAATGCCAGGGGCGAGCTGGCATTGCTGGCCGATGGCATTACCCGCATGAGTGGTCAGATTAAATCCATGCTTGAAGGCAAGTCCAGCATGCTGTTGGCGATTAGTCATGAATTACGTTCACCGATAACGCGTATGCGCCTGAACCTCGAATTACTCGAAGATAGCGCTACCCGCGTAAAGCTGATCGACGATATTCGTGAAGTAGAAAGCCTGCTGGCAGCCATACTCGAATCCGAACGACTCAGCAGCGGACATCTGCCGCTGACGCTCGAATCCTGTGATCTGGATAAGTTGATTGAAACCCGTTTGCATGGACATGTCTGCGCGCATCGAATCGAGACTAATTTGATGCCGGTTCGCCAGGACGTAGATCCGTTTCGTTTCGGCCTGATCATCAAAAACCTGGTTGATAATGCCTGTCAGCATTCGACGCAGGGCGTCATAAGGGTGTCTTTACAAGCGACCCCCGCGGGTGTCGAAGTATGCGTAAAGGATCAGGGCGAGGGCATAGATGCGCGACTCATCCCGAGGTTAACCGAAGCCTTTTATCGACCCGATTCAGCGCGTCAGCGTGAGACCGGTGGCTACGGGCTCGGGTTATATATTTGCAAGCTGATCGTCGACAATCACGGCGGAAAAATGATTATAGAAAGCGAGCTGGGTAAAGGGACCAGTGTCTGCATTAGCTTGCCGAGGGATAATAGTTGACCATTTTAGTCAGGATTGTATACTTGCTCGATCTATAGCCGTCGTCAGCCCGAAATGCGTTTATCCACCAAGAGCCGTTATGCCGTGACCTCGTTACTGGATCTGGTGATGCACTCCAGCCAGGGACCGGTTTCGCTTGCCGATATTTCGGTCAGGCAGGGGATTTCGCTGTCTTATCTGGAGCAGCTCTTCGCCAAGATGCGACGCAATAAGCTGGTTATCAGCACGCGCGGTCCCGGCGGTGGTTATAGCCTCGGCAATTCACCCGAGCAAGTCTGTATTGCCGACGTGATTAACGCTGTCGACGAGGAAATGCAGGTAGCCAATAAAGATGTCATCCAGGGCCTGGCAAACTACGAACCCTGTCTCACCGAGCAACTCTGGGAAGAGTTGAGTACGGAGATCGAAACCTTTCTGACGACTATTTCATTGGCCGATATGATGCGCAATGAGGAAGTCCAGACAATTTCCCGTGCACACGATTTAAGGCAGCCTCAATCGGACCTGCTCTAATCTATGTCAGTTTATCTCGACCATAATGCAAGCTCTTCGATGCACCCCGATGTGGTTGAAGCGATATTGCCGTTTTTGCATAACCCTCCGGCAAATCCATCGAGCCTGCACAGTTTCGGACGTATGGCGCGCAAAGCAGTCCGACCCCTGATCAGCGGGGGCGAGCAGGAATCGGGCAGTCGCGCAGGTAGCGAAAACGTTGCCAGGATCGTCGGTTTAGGCAAGGCAGCGCAGATAGCCAGACTTGAAATGGAGCAGAAGCAGCACCATCTCCTACAAATGAGGACAGTCCTCGAATCGAAGCTGAAAGCGATAGCGGGTATAGAAGTATTCGGCATGAATGCACCACGATTGCCCAACACGACCTATTTCGCGCTACCTTACTATCATGGTGAAACCCTGCTGATGGAGCTCGACAAGGCAGGATTTGCGCTCTCCAGCGGCTCTGCCTGCCATAGCGAGGTAACCCGTCCGAGTCATGTGCTCAAGGCTATGGGTGTCGAAGATAGTCTGGCGTTGAATGCAATTAGGGTCAGTTTCGGTCATACAAACACATTGCAGGATGTCGATCAGCTGGTCGAACGCCTGCATCAACTGGTTAACAAATTGCCCGCGGTCATGCGTCGGGCAGCGGTATAAGAGAAAACCAATGGGAATCCAATTAAGCGAAATCGCAGCAACACGTGTGCAACACTTCCTGACCAATCGAGGCAAGGGTATAGGCCTCAGATTAGCCGTCAAAACCACCGGTTGTTCAGGCCTGGCTTACGTCATCGAATTCGTTGATGAGTTACAGGAAGACGATGAAGTGTTCGAGACCAATGGTGTCAAAGTAGTCATCGACAAGAAAAGTCTGGTATTTCTCGATGGCACCGAAGTCGATTTTTCTCGAGAAGGGCTTAACGAAGGTTTCCAGTTCAAAAACCCCAATGCCAAGGATGCCTGCGGTTGCGGCGAAAGCTTTACTGTCTGACCAGCGGTTGCGTTGCCTGACATGTTGTCCCCTGATTTCAATCGAAATTATTTCGAGCTATTCGATCTGCAGCCGAGCTACCAGCTAGATCTCGCGCAATTGCAGTTGCGTCAGCAAAGCCTGCAATCGGACTGTCACCCTGATCGTTTCGTCAATGCCGGTGAACGCGAAAAGCGTATTTCGGTGCAAATGGCTTCCTGGGTAAACCAGGCTTTCGAGACACTTAGCGACCCGGTAAAGCGCGCAAATTACCTGCTCGAACTCGGTGGACTCGAGGCCCGCGACGAGTCGGAAACCACTTCCGATACGGCGTTTCTGATGGAACAAATCGAATTGCGCGAGGAAATCGATGCCTGTCGGCAAAGTGACGATGCGCTGGACTGCTGCGACCGTGTCGCTGCCGACCTGCAAAATCGCGCGCGCCTTTTGTCGGATGAGTTTTTGCAACAGTTCGATAAGGGTGAACTGACGGCTGCCAGACAGATTAGTCAAAAAATGCAATTCATACAGCGCATACAGCAGCAGCTCGGCGAGTTGCAATTCGAACTGGAAGATTTTTAATGGTATTACTGCAAATTTCAGAACCCGGACAGTCTAGTGCTCCGCATCAGCATCGTTTTACCGCGGGCATAGATCTGGGCACCACCAATTCACTGGTAGCCACGCTGCGTAGCGGTGAGGCAGTCTGCCTGCCCGACGTCGATGGCCGCCTGTTGTTACCCTCTATCGTCTATTACGGCGGCGAGCAGCGCCTGGTCGGTTATGCTGCTCAGGCAATGCAGTCAGTCGACCCGTTGAATACGCTGTCTTCGATCAAGCGTTTGATGGGCCGAGGAATCGATGATGTCGACAGGCTGGGAGAATCCTTGCCATATGAGTTTATCGATGAGGCTGGCAGTGGGGTTCCAAGAATTCGAACCGAAAGCGGTGATCTAAGTGCCGTCGAAGTTTCTGCAGAGATACTCAAAACACTGGTCGAGCGCGCCAGCCAGGCTCTCGGCGGGGAACTGGACGGGGTTGTCATTACCGTACCGGCTTATTTCGACGATGCCCAGCGCCAGGCAACCCGGGATGCCGCAAGACTAGCAGGGGTGAAGCTGTACCGTCTATTGAACGAACCTACTGCAGCGGCAGTGGCCTATGGTCTTGAAAATAATGCCGAAGGTGTATTCGCGGTTTATGATCTCGGCGGTGGTACTTTTGACATTTCCATTCTGCGCCTGCGTAAGGGTGTTTTTGAAGTGCTTGCCAGTGGGGGTGACTCTTCCCTCGGCGGCGACGACATGGATCACGCCCTCGGCGAGTGGATTATCCAGCAGGGTGGTTTTAGCTCTGTCGATGCCAGCCTGTCACGTCAAATCCTGCCTTGAGCGACAACGAAGAAACCGAAATTTCTATCGATTATGCGGGCAATAACTGGCGCGGAAAAATAAACCGAACAGAATTTGAGAATCTGGTTCAGGCACTGGTGAAAACAACACTAAAGGCTTGCCGTAGAGCTCTGCGCGATGCCTCGGTGACGAAGGCTGATATCGCCGAGGTGGTCATGGTAGGTGGCTCTACACGGGTACCACTGGTACAGCAAATGGTAGCCGATTTTTTCCAGCGTAAACCCATGTGTGATATGGACCCGGAGCAGGTTGTTGCCATTGGAGCGGCCCAGCAGGCTGAAGTGCTCGCAACACGGCTATTCCGGTTTCGCGGGCTCAGGAATTCACTACTTTCAAAGATGGTCAAACCGCCATGTCGATACATGTGGTGCAGGGTGAGAGGGAACTGATTTCGGACTGTCGATCGCTGGCAAGATTCGAGCTTCGTGGTTTTCCGCCTATGGCCGCAGGGGCTGCGCGTATCCGCGTCACTTACCAGGTCGATGCCGACGGGCTGATGTCGGTGAAGGCCGAAGAAGTGAACAGTGGCGTCGCCGCCGATATCCTGGTCAAACCGTCTTATGGCTTAAGCGACGGCGAAATCGAAACCATGCTGCGTGCTTCGATGGATAACGCACGCGAAGACATTGATCTGCGAATGCTCAAGGAGCAGCAGGTTGAAGCAACAAGAGTACTCGAAGCGCTCGACTCGGCGCTGGCACAGGATGCCGAGGAACTTCTTACTGGTGAAGAGCTAGAGGCTATTATGCAGGTTCGAAACCAGCTGGAGGAATCCCTTCAGGACGCAGACGCTACTGCTTTGAAGAAAATGATTAAGCAACTGGAAATCGCCAGCGATAGTTATGTCGCCAGGCGAATGAACGCTAGTGTCCGGCGCGCTCTTGCTGGAAAACAAATCGATGAGGTCAAAGTTTAATGCCTGAAATTACCATATTGCCGCACCCGGGCATTTGCCCCGAGGGCGCCGTTATCAAAGTCGATCCTGGTATCAGCCTTTGTAACGCAATGCTCGACAATGGCATTGAAATCGAACACGCCTGTGAAAAGGCCTGCGCCTGTACCACCTGTCATGTACACATTCGCGGAGGCTTCGATTCGCTAGCCGAATCCAGCGAGGACGAGGATGATTACCTCGACAAGGCCTGGGGACTCGATATGGAATCGCGTCTGAGCTGCCAGGCGATAGTTGGTGACGAAGATTTAACCATAGAAATCCCGAAATACACCATAAACATGGTGTCGGAAAACCACTGATGCGGAGACTGCTATGAGCCTGAAATGGACCGATACACTGGAAATAGCCATACAATTATCGGAAATTCATACCGATATCGATCCGCAGTATGTTCGATTTACCGATTTGCATGCCTGGGTCTGCGCGCTGGAGGAATTCGACGACGACCCCGACCATTCGAATGAAAAGATCCTCGAGGCGATTCAAATGAGCTGGATAGACGAAGCGGACTAGGCCCGAATATGTGTCAGGAAGCTGACGATTTTGCGCCAAATATATGACGGACAAATGCTTCAAAATCAACCACTTTGATCGCTTATTTAAGATCAATTAACCTGATATTATCAAAAAGCGAATTTTTTTTTATTCCAGAAATAAAAGATAAATTCACTTTCCTGCCAATAAGTTATCCAGTCAAGTTAAAGTAAAGTCTTCGATCGCTAGTGTGAACTTGGTCACAGTTTGCTTGCAATCATCAGTCGTTTCGGTAAATTGACGGTTCAACCCGTTTGCTAAATAAGATGGGTAACACCCTGAAAATCAAGCCTTTTAGGATTTATCAGGGAAAACATAATTATTATTAGATAAACGCCCCGATGCAATATCAGGGCAAGCGACGACTATAACTGGAGTAACCTTATGAGTAATGTAGCTGTATTGAATCCGGCCAGTGTCCCTGGCGTAGTAGAAGATAAAGTTCGCCACCTCAACACCCACTATGACCCCAAGTACAAGCTTTCCTGGTGCTTGATGAAAGCCGATCCCCGCCCCTGTTTTACCCCGCAATTACTTTCTGAGTTCCACGAGTATATTCGTGTAGTGAAGGAAGAGATGCGCGAGAGCCAGGGCGAGAAATATAATTACGTGGTTGTTGGTTCCGATGTTGAAGGCATTTTTAGCCTCGGTGGTGACCTGAACCTGTTTAGAAGCTATATCGAAAGCAACAACCGTGATGCATTGTTTAACTATGCAATTCGTTGTATCGATATACTGCACGAAAATATTAACCACCTTGATTGTGATTTGACCACGATTGCCCTTGTTCAGGGCGACGCCTTAGGTGGGGGATTCGAATCCGCGCTGGCGAGTAACGTGGTGATTGCCGAGAAGGGCGTGAAGATGGGCTTGCCCGAAGTTTTATTCAATCTTTTCCCCGGTATGGGTGCCTATTCGCTACTGTCGCGCAAAGTCGGTACTTCTATGGCTGAAAAAATCATACTTAGCGGAAAACTCTATACTTCAGACGAGTTATTCGACATGGGCGTCATCGATATACTCGCAGAGAAAGGTGAAGGGGAACTGGAAGTCTACAAATACATCAAGGCGGCTGATCGCTATTCTAATAGTTACAACGCCATTAGAAAGGTCAGGGACATCTGTAACAAGATTAGCTATGACGAGTTAATAGAGATCGCCAAGATCTGGACCGATGCGGCATTCAAGTTAACCGAAAAGGATTTGAAGATGATGGGTCGTCTGATCCAAAGACAGGATCAACGAAACGCAGTCTAATCCTGGTCGCGTTTGCCCGAACTGGCTGGATTATTTTTGGCCGCATTACTCAAGGCCGCGGACGTATGCTGAAATACTTCAGCTATTTCCGCGGCTATTTTTTCAGTTGCACTCTTACCAATATGATAGGGCTTTAATGCTTCGCCCTTGAGGCAAACCTCAACCAGCTTTTGTGCCCCCAATTCGGTGGAGGAACCTTTCAGAGCATGCAGTGCCTCACGATACTCCAGATAATCATCCTCAACTGCGGCATTTATTCTATTCACATGACGCTGCCCATCCGCAAGAAAATTCCCAACCAACTCCTGTAAAAAGGTTTCGTCGCCGAGGTCTGACAGGGTTTGCAGTACCGACGCGTTATACCATTGCGAGGATTCGTCGACGGGCAGGGCTGAGGCAGGTGTCAGGGCATCCCGTTTAACCGAAAAGACTGTCTCCTCGGATTTTATATTTCGTGATAACGCCGCTATTTTTTCCAGCAGGGCCCTGGCATCTACCGGTTTGGTGAGGAAGGCATCTACGCCTGCATTCATGCTGGCTGTTCTCGCCTCGGGCGTAGCATCAGCGGTTAGCATGATAATGGGCAAGGCATGGCTGGCGTCGATGAAGCGTATTGTTTTGACTACATCTATCCCGTTCATTCCTGGCATATTCATGTCGAGTATCAGCATGTCAATATTGCCGCGCTCGGCGCCGATAATATCGAGTACCTTGTCGCCAGTGTCGGTCAGTCTGACGCCATGTCCGGCGTGCTTGAGTATCCCCTGGATGACCTGCTGGTTTACGCTATTGTCTTCGGCGACCAGTATGTTGAGAATTTTAGCCCCAGCCTGACGACTGTAGTGCTCAGCCAGAGTGACAACATTGTCATCGGCAACGTGGACCGACTGTGCCGCATGAATCGCATTGAACAGGGTTCTTTTTTCTTCGGGCGCGAGGATTGTGGAAATATAATACTGATTAACGCTATTCAGGTTAATCATCGTATCGGAGGAATTTACCAGGATTAGCGACAGATTTTCCAGCAAACTTTCTGAGCGTACCATTTGCGCAAACTGCTCGGCATTGATGTCACTCAGACAAGCCTGATCAACGATTACCGAATGATAAAAGCTACCCTGTTCTGCAGCCTGCAGCAGCAGTGAAAAAGCTCGTGCGGAAGATCGCACCCAGTCAAAGTCTATATTCCAGCCTTTCAAAGACGGGCGGATGACTGAGGCGGTGTCTTCGCTGGCTAACAGAAGTATATGGTTGGTCGAAATAACGCGATCGTTGTGCGGAAGGGCATCGAGAGACAATTCGAACCAGAACATTGAGCCTTTGTCCTTTTCGCTTTCGGCACCAATTTCACCATCCATCAAATGGACTAACTCTCGCGATATGGTCGTTCCAAGGCCAGTACCGCCGTAACTGCGGCTTGAGCTTTGCTCGGCCTGGGTAAAATCTTCGAAGATTTTTGGCAATGATTTCGCTGGTATGCCGATACCGGTATCGATTACTTCGAATCGAATCCGAGGCTTGCTCTCGCTACCACCTTTGCGATAAACGCGCAGATTAACCGAACCGTCGTCGGTGAATTTGATCGCGTTGTTGACCAGGTTTACCAGCACCTGGCGAATATGCTGGTGATCACCATTCAGTGAAAAAGGCGTATCCGGATCAATCGTACAGGATACAACCAGCCCCTTCGCTTCGCCCATAGGGGATAGCATATAAATGACTGAATTGACCAGCGCGTGCAAATCCAGTGGTTTGTATTCAATATTGATTTTTCCAGCTTCGATTTTGGCTATGTCGAGCACGTTTTCAATCAGTTCAAGCAGGGAATGCGCCGAACTGTGCAGGGTGCCCACAAGTTCGCGTTGCTCCGAGCTCAACTTGGTTTCGCGCAGCAAATCACCCATGCCGATAACGCCGTTCAACGGAGTTCGCAGTTCGTGTGACATGTTTGCGAGAAAGCGACTCTTGGCCTCATTGGCATGCTTCGCCGCCGCAATCGCCGCGTGTAACCTGTTCAACAGGGTTGCGGTGTATAGAGGCAATGCCATCAATATAATGAGCAGACTGACCGCAAAGGCACGGTTGGCCTGCCAGTATTCGCTGCCGAGGATGACCGTGCCGAATCCCAGCAAGGCGACACCGAAAGAGATGTACAGATAGCGGGTTCCGTAACGGAATCCATTGCCAAGGGTTACCCAGAGATAAAACACAAACAGAGGGACGTGATCACCACCGGTCCAGTACATAATGATGGAGAGCGATATCATATCCAGCAATATGCCGGATACGCGCCGTACCGGGGAAGGCCTCGGATTTCTGATGATGGCGGCAAATATCAGGAAGGCGATACTGGTGGCGCTGATAATGATCAGGTTAGGCGTCATTCTGATCAAATCTACGAAACTCTGCTCAGTCTTCCACGGAATGCAAAAGTAGAGAAACAGAATGGTCGCAATAATCAGGCGCAGCCTGGCCTGATCGGGTTCACTATCGCCCGTTTGCTTTAAGCGTTTATTTAATCGGCTGATCCAGCCGAATCTTGGGGCTTCAGTTGCATCCATTTATGAAGCTAGCGACAGTTATTAACTGTCGCTAAAGTTGGTATAAATCGTTGAAATATTATCAAGGCGCTCAAAAAAGGCTTCTACACAAATCGGGTCGAACTGCGTGCCGGCATGCTTGTGTAAATAATCCTGTGCATCCTTGACTTCCCAGGCGTTCTTGTAGGGTCTCGGTGAGACCAGAGCATCATAGACATCCGCCACGGCTACTATGCGCGCTACCAGCGGGATATCCTTTCCGGCTATGCCATTGGGATAACCACTACCATCGAATCGCTCGTGATGGTTGAGTGCGATAATCGAGCCGGTTTGTATGTAACGTGACTGACTGTTCGACAGTATCGAATGACCTATGACAGTATGTTGCTGCATGGTCAGCCATTCGTCTTGCTCAAATTTCCCCGGCTTCAGCAGAATCTTATCCGGGATACCGATTTTTCCAATGTCGTGCATCGGTGCTGCGTATTCGATTTCGTCGCATTCCTT
>CAXBMV010000030.1:0-11951 GCA_963976575.1 uncultured Gammaproteobacteria bacterium
TGAATGAATTCTAATTTAGAGTGATAGAAATCCAGTGACTTGTTGAAGTCGACGATGCTTGATTGAACATTGTCCACCTTAGTACTTAAAATTTGTTGTGTGGTTTCAGCAATATCCTGTATTTCATTGTTCTCGGATACAGTTTCGACAGATTTTATTTGCTTTTGATTAGAAGGTAATACTTCTATAGAGGTGGTCGCAGCAACTACCTCACTAGAATTAATCGATTCAACATATTGAACAGGGTCGGTAATCTTAGCTTCGACGTTGGAGCCACCGACAACGCCAAGACGGATAGCCAAAATAATGGCTACGATCAATACGGTCGCAATGATCAGTATGATGATTAACTTAGCGGGTGGCCTGGGGATTGCTGGTAACCTGGATTTAGTATTCATGATTATTGGCGATTGGTTACGAAAGCCTGCGTCAACTCGAAACTAACCAGGCGATTAACAGGGTCGACGACAAGCTCCCATGGTGTACCGGCTAACACCTGTAAGGCTGTACGGAGTGTGATCGGCCCCAAGGTCCTATGGGCCAGTGGTAAGGACTGTTTTAACAGGATTGGTAGATTTGGGTCAGATGCAGATAAGTTGGCCATTACATAACCGGAATTCAGTAGAAGGCTATTTAGAGCTGCGTTAACAGTCGTAATACCGGTAGGAAATGTGACCTCGACAATGGATGACAATAAATCCTTTTGGGCGAGAGTCGGCTCTGTAGAAATACTGGAATACCTGCCAACCTGGATACTGGCAATGTGGCTGGTATCGGCAGCGACATCGGTTAGAAAGAGATATACAGGCAGTAAAAAGTAATGACGTTTCATGGTCTGACACCCAATATAAAGAATGAACAGAACGATAAATGAAACGGTACGTGATTATGACAATAAAACCGAAATTGAAAAAACGGATTTAATTCAAACGGGAATGGCTCCTATCCAAAGGGCCGCAATTTTCTGAAAATACGAAAATTGCGAAAAGGTTCTTAATGGTAAAACTGAATTAAGGGTAAAGGGCGCTCGCCGAATAAGGAACTCGGCTTCGCGTAAAGGGTAAGGGCTCAAAGCAAATGGCTTCACGCTTCCTCAAAAAAACCCCGGCAACAAATATGCGTGATAGATATTTGTTTTTACGCTCCCTTTATGAATAATCAAACTACAATTGCAAAATTGACCCAATGACATGTATTAACTTGAGCGTGGTAAACCATGTCTAATAGAAATTTTGCCTATATGAAAAAAATTGTTGCAGCTCTCACGAATAACTATCAAGGCTTTCCGCTTGATTCTGAATCAGAAATACCTGAAAAGGCACTAGCCGACTGGATCACCAAAACGCCCGGTAACAACGGTCAGACCAGGAATCAAAACCCTGACTCTCTGTTACCTGCCTTTGTCCATACAATATCCAACCTGGACTGCTTTACTTATCGTGCAGTTAATACGGCTGATAACGGCGAGTTTGAATATTGGAATGCTTTGAGTCAGAGTTTTCTCGAATTCAAAGAAGCTGGGACAGTCATCTATCAAACAGATACACAGTTCCCTACCCCGGACATGATCAAGTCCTGGTGCAATAAACAGAGGCCATGATTATGTTATTTGGTAAAAAAAAAGCCTCACGAAATTAAACGATAAAAAACTTCCTCTTTTATCCGCGCCAGAATTAATCGATATTCTGGGCATTGCCACAAAACTCAAATCAATCAAAAGACAGACTGGCATTGGCGCAGACCTATATAGTCTGATGTACCAACCAGCGATTGATCTTTATCTCGAATCGGTGCAGCTAGCGCCCGCCTCCACCGCCCATCACCATGCGGGTTTAGGTGGCCTGGCTACGCATACCATAGATGTTGTGGATCGAGCGCTTCGCCAAAGGCAGTCTGTTTCCTTACCACTGAACGCTGGACCAGATGTTATTGACCGGCAAAAGCATCTTTGGACTTATGCCATATTCATCGGGGCATTGATTCACGATATCGGAAAAATGATGACGAACACTGTCATTATTTTTAACAACGGTAAGTCCTGGAACCCACATTTCAGCGAGATATTGAAGTCTGGAGCAAAGTCCTATCACATTGAATTTCACAAGTTTCCTTATAACTACCATACGAGAGTTGCAGCAAGTTTTTTTCATACCATACCAGGTGAAGGCCGAGGATGGCTGGCACAGAACCCCAAAATATTGTCCGAGCTTTGTGCCTGGTTGTACGGAGATGTCTATGAGTTTGGGATGATCGGTAAGATAGTACGATATGCAGATGGTCAGTCTGTTGCAGCAAACCTTAAGATTGGGGGTGAGCGTAATAGGTTCAGTAATGCGCCGGAAATACCATTAATAGAAAAGCTGATGACAGCCATCAGAGCACTGATTGACTCTAAAGAAATCAAGATTAATGGCGCAACAGGGTCTAGCGGTTGGAATGTCGGGTCTTTTACCTATCTGGTTTGTGGGACAGTAGCCGATAAGGTTAGAAGGTATTTATTGAAATCTGGAGCAACTGATATACCGAGCGATAACACTCGGCTATTCGATATCTGGCAGGAACATGGCTACGCCATTAGCAATCCCGAAGGTGGCGCAATCTGGCGTATCAAGATTGACGGTAAATTAAAGCTTACTGTACTCAAGTTCGAGTCAAATCGTATCTTTCATCCGAGTAAGAGACCCGGTGAGTTCGATGGTTCGATAGCAATTGTTGCGGATAGTGGTAATACCGAGGATTCTGCGCCAGAGCAGGTACCAATTAAACACGCAGAACCAGAGTCTTTTAATGACAACTCAAGTGATGAGGATACACATGATAATGACATTACTCCTGAGTCTGATGATCTACCACAAGCGTCTGCATCTACAAACATTGAAACAAAGGAAACTGACCGTGTAAATAATATTGACACGGTTACCGAACAGGAAGAACCGATACAAATCGAGGAAAATAATGATCCGGGTAAGACCGATCAAATTTATAAGAAAGCCAGCCAGCTTCCCGCGAGTTTCAATATCAAAGACCCTAAAATCGCCAACTACTATTTAATCTGGATTAAAGAAGGTTTGGCTGAACGCAGTTTTCAAGTAAACAATAAGGAAGCCTTTATTCATGTTGTCAAAGAAGGTGTGGTGCTAGTAACACCACTGGCGTTCAAAAAGTTTATCTGGGCATTTGAACTTTGTCCCGAGGGTGAAAATATCAACAAACAAATTACTCGTTTGCAAGGGTGTTTGCGTAAGGTTTTGGAAGGGAAACAACAGCATCGCCAAACCACAATTGGATCAAATGTACATGTTTATCGCATAAACGGAGATCGTAAAACCTCAAATATCAATTGCTGGCTCTTACCTACAAAGGTTGCATTTGGTAATACAAAATCACCATCTATTAACGGCGTCCTTGAGAATATTAGTGGATTTAAACAGTAAATACCGCGATGCATCGATGCCGGAAGCTATAACTTGGTGGTGCTTATGGTTTGTGTGGCCTGCCTGGTTGAAAAGCATCAGGGTGGTTCCAAAGGAATTTACATCATTTGGAAATGATATAATGATACTATAGTATCATTATGGTTATCTATTTGGCGTCATGAACAATATTAGATTACATCTATATTTAATCGATAGAACTACGACCGTCACGATACATCAGTCGTTATATCATTTGCTTAGTGTTTCGCTCACTGGCGAGTTAAATGCTCGCGCTGCTGTGATGCATTGGCTTAGTGATCAGGTAAATACAAAGTTGGGTAAGGTACCTAAAAAATCATATGGGTTTATCGGAAAATATGTGACTGATATTATAATATCAAACATAGCCGATCATAAACTATACGCAAAGTATGAAACTTTGCTCGATGGTGATCAATAATGTTCATAATATCCAGGCATGTCGGTGAACCCATCAGAATTGGTGACGATGTATTAATAACAGTCACCAAAGCGACCAGTGAGGAAGCCTTAGTTCATATCGGCATCGAGGCCCCTCGGTCGATTGAGATTTATCGCTCTGAGATTTATGAAAAAATACAGAACGAGAAAAAGGCGAATAGAAAGGAAATGGCCACAACGATAACTGACAAATGCCCACATAACCCTTTTAATAGGATTGATATTACTATATCAAATATCCCTAAGTTTGCCGGAAAGGTTATTCACGGGGTTTGAAGTCCAATGGTACGATTATGCGGTGCACCGCATAATCATACATATGTAGAGTCCAGAAAGTAGCTATAAGATGTAATAGCTCAGACAGGATTGTTAACAGGTTTTGATTTGAACAGGCATGTACATTTTATACAAAGCGGTCATTTCTTTTGATGCTGTTAATTTTGGCTTTGTGACCATAAGAGCCTTTGACCTATCATGAGTCGTAGGTCCCCTATTATCAAAACTGCGGTCATTCAGGTAGAGCAGACCAGGTTGCTGTCAATGATCACAATCGACCCAAAGCTGACATCTAACTAGATGGTCTAAGCGGCTAAAAACGTCCATATTCGGAAATAGTCACCCACTTCAGCAAGCCGATTGAGGAGATAAACCATTTACATATTGCCCAATTGAGGCCTGATGGTTAAAAAGGTGGAATGAAGATAAATCAATGTGGAGCCACAGGTCTTTGATTTTATGAATGGTTGGGTAAACAGTGATTCCCTGAAGTTTCGTGTGTCCCTCGGATGTCTTGATCGGAAAGTGCGTTGCGATTATTCTATAGTACATTAATAGCCGGAGAATGAGTTATGGGCACCGATACCAGAATGGCGACGACACAGGCAATGCGTGACGTAGGAGATGATCAGCTTCCTATTGAAAGGAACTTTTACAAAAAAATGGGGCCAGCAATACTTTTTTCTGGATGGGCGGAATCTGTACCACCAGCGTTGAAGGATACGTTCGAGGCATCGTTTAGCGATGTTTTCGTTTCTCAAAAATTCCCGGATAAATATCTTCACGAAAACTATACATACTTGGTGGCTAACGAAGCTTTCAATGGAAGCAAGGATAGCCTTCTACTTGACCTCACAGCAACTGCTTTCGCGCGTGAAACTATGCGGATCCGAGTTGCAATACGCTCTTGTGTAGCCGACGATAGTACTGCCTTCGTTGTTTATCAATCTTCTTGGGACTTTGTCTCCGCGGACAATATCCATTTTCGTGAAGAGAGTGTACGCACACAGACCTGGACCTTAAATTCTAAGAGCTGGCAAATCATTGGGGAGTACTGGGATAGTATTAAAGTAGAGCCTGTTGCGAAAATCTCGTGACTTGCGGAAGTTTAGACTTACCTTCTCTTGAACGATCCCACTCGGCGAAAACTGCCGAAGACCTTATTGAAATAGTCTCAACTAACTTCAGAGTAAAAAGGGGAGTCGAATTAAGAAAAATAGAGTTACCAACGGGTGGGTTCGGAGTGAACGCAGTAGGTGATAATAACGATTCCATTGCTCTCGGCTACGGCAAGGGAATCCACTCAGATATTGGCGCCTTTGGCGAATGTATAGAACATTTTCATTTGTGGGACATTCGGTCCAGTCAGGATCAGCATGAAGTGGAAGTGGATTGTAATTTTACTTGGGTAGACGATATCTTTTTCAAGGCTGGGAACTCATTAAATAAAATTAAAGGAGCAACTAAAGTTATTCCTCACAAAGTGCTGGGGACATCCGAAATAGCTTACGTGCCATCGCTAATGTTCGGTTACTGCAGTTCGGGTGATAAAAGTAAACTGGATGACCATGAGATATTCTATTCGAGATACGCGTCGTCGAATGGGTCAGCGTTCGGCTTTTCCTATCACGACGCTCTCTTGCATGCGATGCATGAAGTCATTGAAAGACATGAAATATCCATCTTGTTTCTGGAACTTCTTAGTATGGCTCCCAATCGTTGCTCATATGATTTGATTGACGACTACAGTTTCCATCCTGAACTTCGGCCTGTATCCGGCGACATCCTATTGGAGGAGAACATCAGTGGCTTAACAACTCTTGTGAAGAAAACTGAATTTGACACTTATTTTTCCTTTAGCTTTGTATACCGGGACACTGGTGGTAGGAAAAAATTGATATGGGGGGCCGGTTGTTCAAGTTATCGAGATTTGGCAATTTACCGAAGTCTCACCGAGTGCCAACAACTTCTTAGCAATAATTTCGAAAGAGTGGACGACCGAATTGATGTTCTTGCGAAAAAATATCGAACTTTTTCAGCCCTTGAACATATCGATCTAACCTCTCTATGGGTCAATAAAACACAATATCAACAGGAACCTGCCGTTCGTGTTGAGACCAGACAGCAAGCAGAAACGCTTGGCCAAACTTTAAGAAAATCCGGGCGTGAGGTTCTGATCTTCAGACACGAACCAGTCGATTGTAGTTATAGTGTTGTTACAGTATATATAACCAATACAGAAAAATTTTATGGCGTTATATTTGCCCTTCCTGTACTGCCAATTTCATATCTCGAAGAATGGATCAAGCAAGAAGATTAAATTTTTTGAGAGATCAGAACGCTGAGGACACAATATCAAGTTATGTTGCCAAAATCGAATGGCAAAACAAGCGATAGGGTTAGACAAGATTAAGCTAACAATGTAAATTAGCTATCAAGATCTTTTCAATTTGTGCATGTCCGCTACGGTGCGATCAGCGTCGAATGTCAGGTTAATTTATTGGCTTCTTGAATGACTCCTGCTGGCACTTACTTGCCAAAGCCTACAACCTTTCAGGAACGGCCGCTTTATCATCACTCCTGCCAGTCGCTACAAACGAGGCTAACGACCATTGCAGTGTACCGTTTCCCGGAATTCAACCTTGATATATATAGCCGCTATCTGAATTTAAAACTGATTTTACTTTGTCAAATCAAACCAGTCAGAGGTTATCACATCAACGAAAGTAGTCTAGAAAATGGTTCTTAACGATAATCACCACTTACATATTACGACTTTATTAGTAGCACAAACGACCTCGATCCGGTTGACTAATCGTCGAGCACAACGAGTTAGATTGTATATACATCAATTTGACGTTATACTTACATCAAATTGATTACATAGGTGCGCACTGTGACTTCACTTCAAAATGGCCTTTTTGAATCGCTTGGTTTACCGGTCGACGTACTAACAAACCAGGCGGAATACATACATTTTGTAAGAGACGGAATCCCTGGCGAGGTGGTAAGACGTGCGGTTAAAGTTTTCGATAACAGAGAGTTGTTTGTGAAGCTTCTTGGCACCACATCGAGTAATTTGAGCCGCTACTATCGGGTTAAGAAAATGAGCCGAATCGATAGTGAAGAAATGCTCGATACCATTCGACTATACGGACAGGCTCTCCGCGTCTTTGGTGAAATGGAAAAGGCTAAAGAATGGATACAAACACCACTCCCAGTCTTCTCTGGAGCCCGGCCAGAATCTTTGTTTGACACTTTCGAGGGTCGAATTTGGGTATCTCAAGCGCTAAGGAAAATAGAGTATGGTGAATTCGTCTAATGCGAATTTATCGAATTGCCCCTGAACCATACTTGGAGAATTACTATGGGCTTGGGGCAAGCCACAAGGATGGAGCGCGTTGGAACCGAGCAGGACAGCCAGTGCTGTACTTCGCCCAATCCCCAGCAACCGCACTGCTCGAAATGGCCAACTACCTACCTTCACCGCGCCTGGTGCCTGATAACTATCGTTTGGGTATCTATGGATTGCCGGACTCTCTTCCTACTCATATTTTTCCTGAGTCATTACTGCCGGATGATTGGGCTGAGTTCCCTTATTCACCATCTACACAAGCGATAGGGGGAGACTGGCTGGATAATGGCAAGGAGGTTGCCTTTATAGTACCAAGTGCTGCAGTACCTCAGGGTCTGGAAAAAATCGTGGTGGTCAACCCTAATCATGAGGATTGCTCGCAAATTCAGCTAATCGACTCCACATCAGAGCTATACAATAAACGCACATTCTCAGGCGTCTAATCATCAACTGAGACCGAATGACTTCGAAAATTAACTGCTGGCTCTTACCTACAAAGGTTGCATTTGGTAATACAAAACCCCATCCATTAACGGTGTTCTTGAGAACATAGTAGATTTAAACAGTAAAATGTACAATAGACTCCAGCAAAGGCAATTTTCTGATTCGGTAATCTCTGGAAAATGGTTTATCGTTGGGTATTGTCTCAATACTGGCCAATCCCATGAAATGTAAGAATCTTTCCAGCGTCCTGATGCTGTAACAAGATCGAACCACGTCTTCAGCACCCCGGTAAGATCCGGACTCAGCTTCACTGATCACCATCGGAAAAGCCTGTAAAAAGTAGTCTTCATAAATGAAAAATGGCTTCCAGTCATCACCATGCAGTTTTAACAAATACAGGGAAAACAGAAATGACTGCTGTATAAATGGAATGTCTTCGTACCCATCGCGGTAAGCCCAGTTAAATTTCAGGCAATAGGTTTTGAGTAACAGCGGGTAAATTCCAGCGAGACCTGACTTTCCAGTCAACTGCTGATACTTTCTGGTTAAAAAGAACCGCCCCCTGGTTTTTCTGAGTAATCCGGACAGTTCCATCAATACCCTGGCTGTATGTAAATTTTCAAAATCAACTTCACTGCTGATATTCAGGCGATGCAGGTAATCACCGGCAGGTAGGAACTGCAGGTAATCGACTTTGGCCTGTTTACAGAGCTTTAATGGCAGATTGCCTTTAGCGGTGGCTTTCAAGCCTTTTTCATCAATGGCAGCTGATATTGCTTGAACCAGTTGCAGTATCGGCGCTTCGGGCTCGCTGAAAAGCGTTTCAGGGAAGGTGAAAAACTCGGGTGTGTCGAATGGGAAGTGTAACATTCGATGAACGTGTTCAGATGACAGCCCCTGGAAATCATCCAGTGGTTGCTGATTGCGCTGTTGCATGAAGTTATCGGCGAGTGCCTGTACATCTGCAATCGAATTTAAATCCTGCCCTGTCAGTGACTCCCGGAATTCCTCGCTGGCAACCGATGCCGGTGACAGGCAGCATTGTTTGTATTTTTTACCGCTGCCGCAGGGACAGGGATCATTACGACCCGTTTTCATATTCCTCACATACTCGTCTGTACATAATATTGCTATATTAGCGCACTCGTTTCATAAACACTGCTCTTCAACACATCGATGAATGAACATAATTGTAAAGCCCTACCAAAATTCGGAATTTCTGTTTACGTAGGCGAAAATGAGACTTGCTGGACGCTGAATATCTCTAAAGAAGCGACAGAACAGGATCTTCAACAAAGCTCATATTTTGAAAATGTGGGAGATACCATGTGGCAAACACACTTGCATATTCTTCATTGCCCTTTTTGCGGTGAAAAGCTTCCCGAAATTGGACCAGTCGATCAGGTTAATTATGGTTATTTTCAGCACAACGATTTCAGCCGGTGGGAATAAGGTGTGGACAGAAGACCGACCTACAGGATACCTCGATATAGCTATAGCAGGCGCTGCATCAAGGCAATTTCTTTCATTAATGTAGAAAGAATTTCATATCTATGGCATTTTTTGGATTCTTTCAAACAACATGGAGAAGTAAATGCTAAGTCAATGCTATAACACTATTGATTTCATCCCCCAACTGCGACTCATGGCTGGATTTGCCAATTATCGAGACGTTGCTGATTATTTCGAGATACACCCAAACACCTGGAGGAAATGGGAGCAAAGCGGCAATCTCAAAAGGCATGTGAGGGAGCTTCTTAAAATTAAAGCTGGATATTTGCCATACAAAGAGTGGCACTCCTTCAGGTTCACTAAGGGTAAACTATGGACGCCAGCGAATTACCCATTGTCGCCTGGCGTAATTGAGTCCTTACCATTATTGATCGAATGCGCAAGGCACTCTCCAGGATATGACAATTTTATCTCAGCTCGCGAGCAGGAGATGAGCGCTTAAAAAATGGACTTTATTGCGGTGATTTGAACGAGTTGCCGCTTTAAACATTAGCTTTAAAAATCAGTTAATTAAGCAAAAAGTTGATTTTTTTCTGAGTACCGATAATATTGCCACTAGCTAGCCCCATAGCTCCCCTCGAAATTCTGGATATTATGTAAAGTAGAACATGTATACATCCAGTTAGTAGAACAGGAAGACCAATTTATCGTGTGAACAAGATATAGCCCGCATCCCTCTACTCTGTTACTACAGTCAAAAAAAACCCTGGCGAACCAGGGCTGTAAAAGGACCAGAGGATCCACTTATGAACTAGAAGATATGCGTCAGCTGCACCGCGTAACGAGTATCGATGCCGTCCAGGTTATTATTTGGGCCGGCTTTGCTAGGCCAATCAGGTGCTTCGGCACTGCGATTGGCTACCTCCATATTCAGTCGCGTCTTGCGATTGATATGGTACTGAGCCCCTAAAGTCAGCGTCTTGAACTCCATTTCGAAGTTTCTACCCGCCGCGCCAGTCGTGGTAGCTACGGGATCGCTGGTGAGCCGGTTATAAATATCGTAGCGAAGATCGATTTCCCATTTGGTATTGGGTATATACCAGCCACCCTCGACATAGTAACCGTCGGCCTTGCCTCTTTCTCCATTACCAGCGTTTGATGGATGCAAATCAAATGTAGGCTTGTCCGGGCCAACAAAAATCATGCCTTCACCACTCATGAACTCGGCGCTAACTCGAAACTGATCTTTCAGGTACTTCACACCGAAGCCCTGACGATCACGATCGTATTTGATCGGGTTATGCGTGGCATCGTTGGTATTATCTAACAGACGTTTACCACTTTGCGTCCAGGCAAACAATTTCATCCCGTTTCTACGCGGTCCAGCGCCAGAAAAAACCATTTCACTGGCCCAGTACAGATAGGTGTCCATATTACCGTCGTCATTGTCACCCATGTTCAGGCCATTTCCATTGCCTAGCATGACTGCATAGCTGTGCTCCCAATCGTCGCTGACGAAGGTATCAAAAACCTGCACGCCGACATCACGAAACGCGCCCACCGGTTTTTCGAATCCATTGAGCTGGGTCGGCCCTGGCAGGGTCACTTCGGGAATATTGGCTGTGTATTCTCTGTTTGGAAAACGCTCCAGCATCAATTGATTGGTTACTGTAGAAAAGTTTATATAGTCGAACACATGGATTGCCTGCAAGCCCTCCTCCGGCCCCGGCGTCTTGAAAAGTCCAGCGCGTATACGCGCTCCAGGTATCTGGTTGAGGGTAATACTGGCATCTGTCAATCTAGCGCCACCACCTCCGGGGGAGGTAATACCATTATTCCCGAACTCGGTGAGCAGGAAGTAATTCACCTTTCCATCCAGCGGGAAACCCGTACCACGCACGCCAAGTCTCGCCCGGTTGACACCAAACTGTTCCTGCGCTGACAGGTTTGGGCCAATCAGTTTAGGCGGGATATAACCGCCAGTGCTATTGGGCGTGCTTTCATCCTTCTGTGCCTGCACCTGCACAAATCCCCATACAAATGCCCTTGGCACCGAGCTTTCCGGTTCGGTACCCTGCAGCATCAACCAGTTGGCCGCCTGGCTGTCGGTGGCAGTTATACTGCCCAGAGTCGCCATTAATACAGCAATTTTTTTTATCGATTTCACACTCATTCAACTTCCTCCTGTTTTTCTATTTATTGACGCAAATACGTCGATCAGGGCTTAACAAGCGTATAGCCGTCTTCGACCAGATCCATGATGCGCACCACACCGGCGCTGACATGGATAGCATTGGGGTTCAGCGCGGGCTCTTCACCGATAATCCTGGTCATAGCTGCGAGCGTGTTTTCACAGGCGGCGAAACGAACACCTGAATCAGCTAAACCCTGGATGCGACCGCTATTAGAGTTATCTTTCAGCAACAGGCGCAGGCCCGGCCCGAAGGCAACAATCTCTATGTCTATCTTGTCCGGCCCGTAGTGTTTTTGCAGATTATTGGCAACATTTAGTACGTGGGTTTGCTTTT
>CAXBMV010000031.1:0-11944 GCA_963976575.1 uncultured Gammaproteobacteria bacterium
GACGCATAAACGAAAGCTGGTCGCGTTGCACATCACCAACGGCACGAATATTACCTCGATAGCCATAGCGACCGCGCAACAGACTCGCCTGGCTGAAACCTCGACCATCGGCAAAGTTTGGGAAATTAAGCAAAATGATTCCCAACCTGTGCAGGCAGCAGCTGTAATCTTCAACGCTATCAGAAGTTTGCAGCTCGAGACCAAACTCGGCGGGATATTTTTCGAGTTCTACCCGGCGCTGCTCGAATTCACTGGCCGCAATTATAAAGCGTTGCTGCGCTGCGGCTGGCACATCTGATCGGAGCTGTACCCATTCATCCGCGATTTCCTGCTGTAGGTCAATTAGTGTGGCCATATACCCGCTCCTTGAAAGCTGCCCGTCCCAGTCTCTCCAGGCAGTGTAAAAAAGGTTCCTCCGGTTCGCGCAAATCGATGTATGTTTCGACGATTGCCTCTACTGCAGCACCCACGCTTTGCTTGTCTACGGCTGGCCCCAGTACCTTGCCCAGCGCACAGGCATCGCCGGCGGACCCGCCCAGCGTAATCTGGTACCAGTTCTCACCATGTTTATCGACTCCCAGCAATCCGATATTGCCGACATGGTGATGCCCACAGGCATTCATACAGCCGGATATATTGATGTGTATATCACCGATATCATAAAGCCTTTCCAGTTCGCTAAAGCGCCTGATAATGTCTTCAGAAACATCGATTGAAGTAGCGTTAGCCAGGCTGCAAAAGTCTGCTCCAGGACAGCAAATCACATCATTTAAGGTTCCAATGTTTGGCGTTGCCAGTTTCAGTTTTTGCAGTGCCTGCCAGAGTTCAAGGAGTTCTCCCTGTTCTACCTGTGCGAGTATCAGGTTTTGCGTATAACTAGTCCTGATTTCCCCAAAACTGTAACGCTCGGCAAGCCCAGCCAGTTGCTCCATCTGCACTGCATCTATATCGCCAGGTGCCTGGCCGTGATTCTTCAACGACAGATAGACAACCCTGTAGCCCGCGACCTTATGCGCTCTGGTATTCTGCTTATACCAGGACGCAAACATCGGATTACTGTTGCACAGGAGGTCGATTGAATCATCATCGGTCAGTTGCCGATAAGCGTGTTGCTGAAATGCCGAGATCACGCGATCGATAGACGCATCGCTCAATCTCAAGTCGGTATCGCGTAAATGCAGCCATTCAGCCTCGACCTGTTCGCGTAGTTTGTCTATTCCAACGGCATTCACCAGTATCTTGATTCTTGCTTTGTAAATGTTATCGCGTCGACCATAGAGGTTGTACACCCTTAGCAGGGCATCCAGATAACTAAGCAAATCATTGCGCGGTAAAAACTCTCTTATTTGCTTACCTATAACGGGAGTACGCCCCATGCCGCCACCGACAAGTACGCGAAAACCGGTTTCACCTGCGCTGTTACGAACTACCTGCAAACCGATATCGTGAACCTGTAACGCAACCCGATCTTCTAAAGAGCCAGTTACCGCAATTTTGAATTTGCGTGGAAGGAATGAAAACTCGGGGTGAAGTGTTGACCATTGTCGTATCAATTCACACCACGGACGCGGATCTTCCAGTTCATCCGGGGCAACGCCTGCCAGTGGATCAGACGTAACATTGCGGATACAGTTGCCACTAGTCTGGATAGCATGCATCTGTACGCTGGCCAGATCCGCAAGAATATCGGGCACGCGTCCCAGTTCAGGCCAGTTATATTGGAAATTCTGGCGCGTGGTGACGTGAGCATAACCATGGTCATAGCGACCCGCGATGTCTGCGAGCATGCGCAGCTGAGTGGAATTCAATACCCCGTAAGGCACAGCCACACGCAGCATTGGAGCATGTTTCTGGATATAAAGCCCATTGCGCAAACGCAGTTGCTTGAATACCTCTTCATCCAGTTTGCCCGCGAGATATCGTGATGTTTGATCACGAAACTGGTCAACCCTGTCATCGACGAGCTGCTGATCCAGCTGATTGTATGCGTACATTTAAATTCACACTGAGCTTTGATGGCCGCTCAATATAGCCCAGTGCTTGAAAACGAAAAAACGATTAATCCAGATACAATATTCATTTACCTGATATGCATTCAGCAGCTAGCAAAGATCGTGATATCGAAATAATTGCCCGAACGGTCTCTAGATTAAAAAGTTTATCATTGCATCCATGCTGTGACGCTGAGAAAATGGTTTTCTTTTGCAGGAATCAATATGGGTTTTCTAGCCGGTAAAAAAGCACTAGTCGTCGGAATTGCCAGTAACCGATCAATCGCCTACGGCATCGCCGCGGCCTTGCACCGTGAGGGGGCAGAACTTGCTTTTAGTTACCCCAACGAAAAACTCAAACCCCGGGTAGAAAAGTTTGCCGCCGAATTCGGTTCAGACATAGTGCTGCCCTGTGATGTCAGTATCGACAGCGACATTACCGGCCTGTTTGACTTGCTCGGAAAACGCTGGGATTCGCTGGATGCGATGGTGCACTCGGTTGCCTTCGCACCCCGTGAAGCCCTCGATGGCGATTACCTGGAAAATCTGGATCGCGAAGCATTTCGTATCGCACACGACATCAGTTCTTATAGTCTCGCCGCGATGGCCAAAGCCGGCAGGTCGATGATGCAAAACACCAACGGTTCAATCATTACCATGAGCTATCTCGGATCCGAACGGGCACTGCCGAATTACAATATTATGGGGGTCGCCAAGGCCAGCCTTGAAGCCAACGTGCGCTATCTTGCAGCAGCCCTCGGTCCTGAAGGCATTCGGGTGAATTCGATTTCAGCTGGCCCAATCAAAACTCTGGCCTCAGCTGGTATCGGTAACTTCAAGAAGATACTCGACGAAGTCGCTCACAATGCCCCGTTACGCAGGAATGTCACTATCGAGGATGTAGGTAATACCGGTGCATTTCTCTGCTCTGACCTTGCTGCAGGTATCACCGGGGAAAACATCTATGTTGATTCGGGCTATAACATTGTCAGTATGGGTGTACTGGATTAAGCCGGGAAGTGGAAAGCTTACAAATCCTCTGGCGAGGATTTAACTACTTCAGCCCGGCTCGATAACAATCGCAGAATCGACTGATATTCGGCAACCGCAGTACTATTTTTCAGGTTGTCGAATGCCTGCTTATCGGCGGCGGTATCATTTGAAATTACTGCCGACAGTTCGATAATTTGATACTTACCGTTACCCTGGGATGCTCCCTGGTAAACCATGCCCTGCTCCGGGCGTGGCATTGAAAATGCCCTGACAAGCATGCCTGCGTCTAAATCGGCTTGCTGACGAGTGACAAATCCATGATCCTGAACCTCAACCGACCATTCTCCGGCGAGACTATCCAGTGATTTTCCCTGATTCAGTGCGGCAACTGCCTGCTCACCAATTTCGCTTCCACGCTGCTCGGCTTTGATACTGGCAAGCTCTGCTTTTATTTGTTCTGACACTTCGGCTAACGGTCTGACTTCGGCCGGCTTGTGCTGATTCAGACGAATAAATACGACGCGATCGCTATCCCGCTCGATGGCCTCGCTATTTAATCCCTGTCGTAATACTTCATCCGAGAATGCCAATTCACGTATGGCTGGATCGGCGGCAATACCGGAGCCTTCAGTGCGCTCAAACCAATCGCTGGTTTCTACGGTCAACTCGAGTTGCTGTGCTGCGGGCAACAATGAATCGGGTTGTTCATAAACCAGGTTGGCCAGGTTGTCAGAGAGATCGTATATACGGCTTTCAGCTAATTCGGTTCTCATTTCATTCTCGAGCGTGGTTTTTACCGAATCGAAAGATTTGACTTCGCCCCCACTGATTCCCCGTAACTGGATGAGATGCCAGCCAAAGGAAGTTCTAACCGCTTCGCTTAACTCGCCTGGCTGCAGTGAAAACAGCGCACTTTCGAAAGCTTGCACCATAACGCCACGCTCTATATCTCCAAGGTCGCCGCCCTCTTTTGCCGAACCTGTATCTTCGGAAAACTCGGTTGCGATTTCGGCAAAACTTTCGCCATCGACAATTCTTTTGCGCAATTGCATGATGCGTAGACGTGCCTGCTCGCTGGCCTCGCTATCAGCGTCCTTGTCCAGGGTGATGAGTATATGACTAGCCTGTCTGCTTTCCGGGCTGGTATAAGCATCCAGCGAGCTCTGGTAACGATTCAGCAACTCGGCCTCGTCCACCTGAATCCCGGCTTTGACTTTTTCCAGGCTAAGCTCGATGTAATCTATTCTCACCATCTCCGGGCTACGATAGCGCATTGATTGAGAGTTATAGCGTTCTTCAATTTCGGCAGTCTCTACCGATACTTCGGCAAGATCCGCCTGATAAACCAGAGATCTGATTTTACGGCTCTGGTTGGCAAGATTGGTAAATTGTTTTTCCATCGACGGGACGATAAATGCACTGGCCATGATGCCATTGCGAAGCTGGTCCGTAGACTGGGATCTGCGCAGTTCCTGTTCAAAGCCCAGAGGAGAGTATCCCTGAGATCCAAGCTGAGACTGGTAAATTGAAACATCAAATTTTCCGTCACGCTGAAATGCTTCCATTTCCTGAATGCGTCGGTTTAATTCTTGATCGCTGATACGATAGCCGTGCTTTTCAGAGTATTGGCGCAATGCAAACTCTTCAACTAATTGATCCAGCACCTGGGCCTTGAGCTGCCCTTCACTGCCAAAGCTTGCGGGAATTTGACCACCAAATAATTGCGTCAGACGATTGCGGTAATTGGCGTATGCCCTGTCAAGTTGACTCAGGCTGATTTCTTCGCCGTTAACCGTAGCCGCGGGAGTGGCTTCACCACCCCCGAGGTAGGAATTAACTCCCCATAGCGCAAATGGAACACTGATCAAAAAGATAATGCCGTAGGCAATCCAACCAGTTACCTTATCTCGAATTGCTTGCAACATTTATCTATTCGTCGCTACCGGTGATTAAATAAAATAAAGCGCCCAAGTGCAGCGCTCTCTAATGATGGCGGAGTGGACGGGACTCGAACCCGCGACCCCCGGCGTGACAGGCCGGTATTCTAACCAACTGAACTACCACTCCTGATAGTAATGGTGGGTGCTGACGGGATCGAACCGCCGACCCTCGCCTTGTAAGGGCGATGCTCTCCCAGCTGAGCTAAGCACCCGGTATGGCTTGGAAGGCGCGCTAGTTTACAGCGTCTTTTAGGGCTTTGCCAGCCTTAAATGCAGGTACTTTCGAGGCCTTAATTTGAATGGTTTCGCCAGTACGGGGGTTACGACCAGAACGAGCTTCACGCTGACGCACCAGGAAGGTACCAAATCCTACGACAGTAACCTGATCTCCAGATTTTAGGGCCTGGGTGATAGCTCCAATCACGCCATCGACGGCACGAGCCGAGTCAGCTTTACTCAAATCCGCAGCATTTGCGACAGCATCAATCAATTCTGATTTATTCATTAGACTTTTCCATTTGGTTAGGTTGATATAATTTTTCTGCCCGAAGGGCGAAGAGGTAACACAGGTTACACTCTGCTTATTCTTGTTAGGCGACCGATTTTATTGGCTTCGATTAACCCCCAACTAGCGCAGCGAATTAAACCAACAGCTCGCTTGGGGGTCAACCTAATTTGTCCAAAAAATCTAAATAAGTCTCATAATTTGGCGAATATTTTAATGCGCCCGTACCCCTGAGGACTTTTTCTCCTTTTCTTTAGTTTTAGCCGGCTCCGTGCCGCTGCTGGATTTTTCTGGAATTGGTGTCGGTTGGTGTGCAAGTGCTACCGCCAACACCTGGTCAATCCAGCGAACCGGAATTATTTCGAGTTTGGCTTTGATATTATCCGGAATTTCCGCGAGGTCTTTTTCATTTTCTTCGGGGATTAATACCTTGGTAATGCCACCTCGATGCGCGGCCAATAACTTTTCTTTTAGCCCGCCGATTGGCAACACTTCGCCCCTCAGCGTGATTTCACCGGTCATGGCTACTTCTGCCTTAACCGGAATTCCGGTTAACGCTGATACCAGTGCGGTGCACATACCAACACCAGCGCTTGGACCATCCTTCGGCGTAGCACCTTCCGGCACATGGATATGTATATCCTTGGTCTCATTAAACTCCGGGTTAACACCAAGAATATTAGCGCGGCTGCGAACAACCGTCATAGCAGCCTGTATAGACTCTTTCATAACGTCGCCCAGTTGCCCGGTTTGTACAAACTTGCCCTTCCCAGGGACCACAGCGGATTCGATGGTAAGCAATTCACCACCCATTTCGGTCCAGGCGAGTCCGGTAACCTGACCGACCTGATCCTTGGCTTCTGCGGAACCGAATCGGAAGCGTTTCACTCCCAGGTATTTCTCGATGTTGTCTGAACTAACCGTGATTTTCTTGGTTTCCGGCTTTAGCAACATCGCCTTCACAGCCTTTCGGCAAATCTTGGAAACTTCGCGCTCCAGATTACGCACGCCGGCTTCACGGGTGTAGCGCTGAATGATTTCACGAACTGCGGATTGCTTGAACACCACTTCATCCTTATGCAAACCATTTTCCTTAATTTGCTTTGGAATCAGGTATTTGATAGCGATGTTCAGTTTCTCGTCTTCGGTGTAACCGGGGATTCGAATGACTTCCATACGGTCTAGCAAAGCCGGTGGGATATTCATACTATTCGAGGTTGCCACAAACATCGTGTCCGAAAGGTCGAATTCCACTTCCATGTAATGATCGGCAAAGGTGTTATTTTGCTCCGGATCAAGAACTTCCAGTAATGCAGAAGCCGGATCACCGCGAAAATCCATCGCCATCTTGTCGATCTCATCGAGCAAGAACAATGGATTCTTAACCTTTACCCGAGATAGATTCTGGATAATTTTTCCAGGCATGGAGCCAATGTATGTCCGACGATGACCACGAATTTCGGATTCATCTCGAACGCCGCCCAGCGACATACGCGAAAACTTGCGATTGGTGGCACGGGCAATGGAACGCCCTATCGAAGTTTTTCCGACGCCTGGAGGACCAACCAGACAAAGAATCGGTCCTTTCAATTTACGCACTCGCTGTTGTACCGCGAGATATTCAAGGATTCGTTCCTTAACTTTTTCCAGACCGTAGTGGTCTTCTTCGAGTACTTTCTCCGCTTGTGCCAGATCGCGTCGAATCTTGGATTTCTTCTTCCAGGGCACACTCACTAACCAGTCGATATAATTGCGCACCACGGTCGCCTCGGCGGACATTGGCGACATCATTTTCAATTTATTAAGTTCAGAGTCGGCCTTTTCACGCGCTTCCTTGGGCATACCCGACTGCTCAATCTTGTTTTGCAAGTCCTCGACTTCATTGGGCGCATCGTCCATATCGCCCAGTTCCTTCTGAATCGCTTTCATCTGCTCATTCAGATAATACTCGCGCTGACTTTTTTCCATTTGCTGCTTGACGCGCCCACGAATGCGCTTTTCGATTTGCATTAAATCGATTTCGCCTTCGATTTTGCTCATGATATGTTCGATGCGTTCGCGCGGATCCTGGATTTCCAGAATTTCCTGTTTTTCATCGAGTTTCAATGACATATGCGCGGCAATCGTATCGGCCAGCCTGCTAGGGTCATCGATACCGGAGAGTGACGTGAGGATTTCCGGAGGAACTTTCTTGTTCAGCTTGACGTACTGGTCAAACAGGTTGAGTACCGAACGTAGCAATACCTCGGCTTCCCGATCATCCACCAGATGCGATTTCTCGAGCACCTGGGTCGAAGCTGAAAAATACTCATTGGTTTCCAGAATGCTCTCGACGAGCACCCTGTCGCCCCCTTCCACCAACACCTTAATGGTGCCATCGGGCAGCTTGAGCATTTGCAGGATGGTTGATAGCGTACCGATTTGGTATAGATCTTTCTGACCTGGATCGTCTACCTCTGCATTGCGTTGTGCCAGCAACAGGATTTTCTTGTTGTCGGCCATAGCGGCTTCCAGCGCGAGAATAGATTTATCTCGGCCGACGAATAGCGGGATGACCATGTGGGGGTAAACCACAACGTCGCGTAGCGGAAGGACTGGAATCAACTGCTTTTCCTGCTGTTCTGCCTGAACCGGGTTCTGAAAGTCTGACATATATGCCTCTAAGCTGAATACTCGAGTTTATATGGGTTTGAAAAAGTTCTTTTCAACCCGGCTTGCGCAATACTGGGAAGCCTATTCGTCAGAAGCCACGCGTTTCATCTCACCACCCTCATAAATGACATAGGGCTGAGCATGACCTTCAATAACCGCTGAGTCGACCACGACCTTGCTAACATTTTCCATTGCCGGCAAATCATACATGATGTCTAGCAAAGTGTTTTCCAGAATAGTGCGCAGACCACGGGCTCCGGTTTTTCTTTCCATTGCCTTGCGCGCTACCGAAATGAGTGAATCCGGTCGAAATTCGATTTCACAGCCTTCGATTTCAAACATCTTCTGATATTGCTTGGTAATCGCATTTTTCGGCTCGGTAAGAATTTTAACCAGCGCCTCCTCGTCCAGTTCTTCGAGGGTTGCGACTACCGGTAAGCGGCCGACAAATTCCGGGATCAGACCATACTTGATCAAATCTTCGGGTTCCACCTTGGCGATGACTTCTCCAAACTGGCCTTTTTGATTCTTGCTTTTCAGGTTCGCACCAAAACCGATGCCACCTTTTTCCGAGCGATTCAGTATTACCTTGTCCAACCCGGAAAATGCGCCACCACAGACAAACAGTATCTTGCTGGTATCGACTTGCAGGAATTCCTGCTGCGGGTGTTTTCTGCCGCCCTGCGGCGGTACCGAGGCTATAGTACCCTCGATAAGTTTCAGCAAGGCCTGCTGAACACCTTCGCCAGAGACATCGCGGGTGATCGAAGGATTATCGGATTTACGCGAAATTTTATCGATTTCATCGATATAAACTATGCCTGTCTGCGCTTTTTCCACGTCATAGTCACATTTCTGCAACAACTTCTGGATGATATTCTCGACGTCTTCGCCAACATAACCTGCTTCGGTCAATGTGGTAGCGTCGGCGATCGCAAAGGGCACATTCAGTAATCTGGCCAGTGTCTCGGCGAGCAAGGTCTTGCCCGAACCCGTCGGGCCGATTAACAGGATATTGCTTTTGGAGAGCTCGATGTCATCTTTTACATGACCGACCTCAAGACGCTTGTAGTGATTATATACCGCCACAGAGAGGACTTTCTTGGCCCTGCTCTGGCCGATCACGTACTCGTCGAGCACCTTGAAAATTTCATGAGGGATGGGTAGCTTGCTTTCGGCATCGTCGCCGCTCTCGTGAATTTCTTCACGAATAATATCGTTACACAGATCGACGCACTCGTCGCAAATGAACACCGAGGGACCGGCGATCAGTTTGCGTACTTCGTGCTGACTTTTGCCGCAAAACGAGCAATATAGCAGCTTTTCGTCCTTATTCTTGGATCTGTCGTCACTCATACCTTACTACCGATGTTTAACGTGCTGTTGATTCGATAATATTAGACCAAACCTTCTAGCACAACTGAAAAAATCACTATTTGACCAGCTGGTCGATGATTATTTACGGGATCCGGTTTACGCGCTATCCCCTTTCCCTTCAGGGTCGGCACGAGATGTCAAAACTTGATCGATAATTCCGTATTCTACCGAATCGGCGGCGCTCATGAAATTATCACGCTCGGTGTCCTTGCCGATGGTTTCTTCGCTTTTACCGGTATGACTGGCGAGTAATTTATTCAACCGTGACCTGACCGCAAGAATCTCCCTGGCATGAATTTCGAAATCGGTAGCCTGCCCCTGGAAGCCGCCCAACGGCTGGTGAATCATTACCCTTGAGTGAGGCAATCCAAAGCGTTTACCGGAACTGCCGCCGGCCAGCAATATGGCGCCCATACTGGCGGCCTGTCCGGTGCACAGCGTGCTGACATCGGGCTTAATGAATTGCATGGTGTCGTAAATCGCGAGGCCTGCAGTGACCGATCCCCCGGGGCTATTGATATACAGGGAAATGTCTTTGTCCGGGTTTTCCGATTCGAGAAACAATAACTGGGCGACAATCAGGTTCGCCATGTGGTCCTCTATCGGACCGACGACGAATATCACTCGCTCTTTCAGCAATCGCGAATAAATATCATAAGCGCGCTCACCACGAGCAGATTGTTCCACCACCATCGGCACCAGGTTGGCCTGGGTATCGAGGTAATCAGGCAATATCGAACTTATACCTGTATTGATCAGCTTATCGTTCATGAGCATTGTCCGGTTGTTAAAGCTTACTATTCATCAAGTCATCGAAGCTTGCAGCTTTTTCGCTGACCTTGGCTTTCTCCAATATGTGGCTGACCACCTGATCTTCAAGTACCATCGCCTCCAAACCACCCCGGGCTTCGCGATTTTGTCGATAATAATCGCGCACCTGGTCCGGCTGCTCGTAGGAAACCGCCATTTCTTCGATAGTCGATTCGACAAGCGCCTGATCCAGTTCGATTTTTTCCTGACGAATCACCTCGCCGACGAGCAACCCAAGTTGCACGCGACGGGTCGCTTCCTCGGCGAATACCTCGGCCGGTAACTTGGATACATCCATACTGGAGGGATCCTGGCCCATACGCTGCGCGGCCTGCTGGCGCAGGTTGTTGGTTTCTTCTTCAACCAGTGCGCTCGGAGCAATAATCGCATTTTTCTCCAGCAAGCCCATCATTACGACATTCTTGATGTGAGACTTGAGGCGATCACTTCTTTCCTTTTCCATGTTGGCGCGAACATCGCTGCGCAACTTTTCCAGGTCACCATCTTCCACGCCGAAGCCCTTGGCAAACTCCTCGTCCATCTCAGGCAGTACTGGTTTCGATACCTTGGTTGCCTTGAGAGTGAATTCTGCGGTTTTACCCGCGACATCCTTGCCATGGTAATCTTCGGGGAAATTAACCTCGACGATTTTTTCTTCTCCGGCTTTTATACCTTCGAGACCTTTTTCAAACTCGGGTAGCATTTGCCCAGCACCTATCTCAACGGCCATATCTTTGCCCGCACCACCGTCAAAAAGAACGCCATCAATACGTCCTTCGAAATCGACCATGACCTGAAACCCGGATTTTGCTGCCGCCTTGCTTTCCTCCCACTGCTTGCGTTGCTCGCGTAGCTTGAGCAACATCGCATCGAAGTCCTCATCCTTGATCTCGACCACCGGCTTTTCGATTTCGATCGATGCCAACTCCAGATTTTCTACTTCAGGATAGACTTCGAAAGTAGCCGTATAGGACATGTCAGCCGCTTCTTCGGTCTTAATCGACTCGATACTGGGCATACCCGCGGGGCGCACTTTTTCCTGTATCAGGGCTTCCTGGTAGGAGCTCTCGATGACGTCGCCGATCACTTCCTGACGCACATGACCGCCAAATTTCTGCTGTACCACCTTGATCGGTACCTTGCCTGGACGAAAACCGTCTATGCGAACAGTTTTACTCAAATCCTTCAGCTTCTTCTCTACCGCCTGGGTGACACGCTCCGAAGGCACTTGAACTGTCATTTTGCGCTGCAGACCTTCGAGGGTCTCTATTGATACTTGCATTTTGATTTCCCGTGATTCTCGATGTTGGGGTACCGCCTAGGCAGCGGTAATTAATGGATCCGGATTTAATGAAATAATGGTGCGAAAGGAGAGACTCGAACTCTCACATCTAAGATACCAGAACCTAAATCTGGCGCGTCTACCAATTCCGCCACTTTCGCAGATAACTCTTGAACCGCTAATTATAAGATCTAACACTGGATTCACCAGTAGTTTTCCAGACCAAGTTATGGCGCCTGCGAACAGGCGCCATCTATATGGGGTGGACGATGGGGATCGAACCCACGACAACAAGAATCACAATCTTGCACTCTACCAACTGAGCTACGCCCACCATAATATGGCACGCCCGGCAGGATTCGAACCTGCTACCCTCGGCTTAGAAGGCCGATGC
>CAXBMV010000032.1:0-11856 GCA_963976575.1 uncultured Gammaproteobacteria bacterium
AGATCCAGGGTGACAGTCCAGGGGCCACGGGATGCGGCATCGGCTACCTTTTCGGGACAAATATTATGCTCAAAATCGACTTTGTACAGGATTTTTTTGTTCACAAATCCAGAGGGCTGACCTTGATAAGCCAACCCTTCTTCGCCACCAATATTCCTCTCGCCGGGTACCCGCAAGACCGGTCAAACAGCGACCATCAAAGCCAGTCCCAATCCATGCTGGCAGTATGCGGTTCGGAAGTGCTATCAGCTGTTGCTGATTTCCCGTCACCGCGGCGGTGGGCATAATCAAAACCGGACTGCAGCGCGCCCTCGATGAGGCCACCATTGTCGAACGCACTCTCCGAAGAGATGAATTCGAGCCTACCCTGCCAGCTTCCTCCCGGCTGCAGACTTAAGCCATAGGATGGATGGCGCGTCTGCGCCACCCGGTCAGCTGCTGCCGCAGTGAATGCCTGTTGGCTCCAGTCACGAAAGATGGTTTTCGAGGGATGCGTTGCCGCCTCACCAAAGATATCCCCCAGCTGTGCCAGAGCGCGCCTCGTAAACTCGGCTTCACCCAACAGCTCACGCGCATGCGCATCTATTCCGGCAAAACCAAACAGGCTGAAGCTGCGGCCGGACATTGGCGTGGCCTCGTGAATTTCCGCAAGCGGGCCGCATTCACTGAAAGCCGTTCCACAATAACCCTGATCACGCCAGAAAGCCTTCTCGTAAATGGCGAAAAACTTGGCGTGACCAGCCATCCAGGTTGGCGTTTCGCGCAGGGCTTGCAAGCAGGATTGCGGAAGTGCAGGACTAAATTCAAGCCCTGCGGCTAGGCGTGGCGGGATAACGAGTGCAAGCTGCCTGGCCTGGCATTGCAGACTTCCTCCCGGGCCCAGCAGTTCGGCCGTAATGCCGTTTTTACTCGCGTGCAGTCCGGTGAGTTGATGGCTTAACAGTTTGCTTGCAGGATCAATCGCATGCGCGAGCCCATCGACAAGACTGCTGACCCCACCGTCGATGCGCAAAGAGCCTTTCATAGGTGAAGCGCCTGCGATAGCCTCGACACTGGCATCCCGTCTCTGCAACAATAGATTGCCATCGACATACTGCGGGTAGCTGCGAATATTAAAATGCCGCAATAGTTGTTCCACCAGCGGCTGTCCCGACCAGATCCAGGAAGGCCCGAGATCACAATCAGCAAAGCTCTCCCGTGCCTGCGTGCACACACGACCACCAAAACGAGAACGCGCTTCTACCAGGCGAACCTCGGCTCCTATATTCTGCAATTGCCAGGCCGCGCTCAAGCCAGCCAGGCCACCGCCTACGATTAATATTTCAGTTTTCATCTTCATGAGCTTCCGGAGAATACACCGGCTTTATGCTGTGGGCAGCTCTTTGCCATCAACGCCCTGATTATCCAGCTTCGCCTGAGCACGGTCGTGATCCTCCCGGGTTGCTTCAATCCCCTTGTTGTCGTTGTCGCTGCCTGCGCAATAGTCTAGTTCGGTATAGATGGCAAAATGATCGGAGCCGAAGCCGGGCAATCTTTGCATTGTCGATAATTCGAAATGGCTACTGTGAAACAAATGATCCAGAGGCCAGCGAATAAACCATATTCCCGCATGATAGCTATTGTAAAAACCTCGGCCTACACGCGGATCGAGCAAGCCACTGATTTTTCTGAACAGGCGCGTGGTGTCAGACCAGGCGACGTCATTGAGATCTCCAGTGACTATGACCGGGTCTGCGTAGTTTTGCAGGTCTTTCCCCAGCAAAATTAATTCGGCGTCGCGTTCGCTGGAACTGGCGTTCTCTGTTGGACTCGGCGGTGCCGGATGCAGGCAATGCAGTCGCAACTCCCTGCCAGAACGCAAGCGAACCCGCGTGTGAATCGACGGCACCCCGTCCTCCACCAGAAACTCGACATTCGAATTCGACAGCGGCAGTCGCGAGTTAATACGTTTGCAGTTATGATAGCGATGCGATTCGAGTTACTGCTGCGCCCGCTTGTGGCCACTTCGTTCGCATACAGTCTTGTATAGGGAAATATCCACCACGCCTGAAAAAGCAGGCAGAACAGAGCGATAGCGATCAATATCCAACTGCCAGGGCGGGTAAGATCCAGCAGCAGTGTTCCGCTAATAGCGATCAAAAATGCGAGGATTAACAACTGCAGGCGTGGGAAATCCAGCCCCCGCACCCACCAGGCCTCGTGGCGCCACAACGGCAGTAGCGTCAATAGCAACAGCACTAGATCAAGCAGGGAAAAGCAAAGCATCCAGGTCAAGCAATAGTCTCCTCGATTATCATCCTGCTGTGATGGAAAAGCGGTTGGCAAATGCTCCGTGTTAAAACGTCATGCCAATAGGTGATGCTGCGGATTAAACGGGCCCGACAGCCGCGTTGGGTGTACCCGGGCTAATTCCTGTCGTCGCTGAATTCTATTTCCCAGTGTGAACCGTCGCAAAATGGTTTGTTTTTCGACGCCCCGCAACGACACAGGGTGTACTGGTTTCTGGACGCACCTTCGCCCCAATCGGTATCCTGCAAATCAGGACAGCCCCTGACCACGTAGGGCCCGTTCGGCGCAATGCTGATTTCGGCTTCGCTACTGCCACTGTCGACCCCGGCATCCTGCAGCTTATAACTGAGCGCACCCGATGGGCACATGTTTATGGTTGCGATGATTTCCTCGACGCTGGCCGCATCGGCATCGATCCAGGGTTCCTCGCCCATACGAAAAACGCTGCTGAGATTATCGGTGCAGTAGCCGGCATGGGCGCAGATGCCGCGGTTGTCATGGATGGTAATGCGCTTGCCCCGGAAATGCTGCTGGCGGTCCTCTTCCTCGCGCGACTCGCTTTTTGCGGAAGTAAAACCAATCTTTTTGTGGCTGCCATCGCAAAACGGCTTATTCGCAGAACCACCACAGCGGCATAAGGCCATACTTTCCTGGCATTCGATGCTGCCGTGCTGGTTACTGAACCTGGTCAGGTTCCTGACCAGATAAGGTCCATTCTCTGCAGGTTTGATAGCTGGTTTTGCGGCCATGATCTGTCCCCGTTTTTCCCTTTACCAATTGCTCCGATTAAACCAGCTTTCGCACAAATATCAAATTATCAGGACAGATGTCCCATTTTTCCTGTCTGATAGTCGACCATCGCCTGGTGTATTTCCGCGCTGGTATTCATAACAAAAGGTCCGGCACCAGCGATCGGTTCATTCAGTGGTTCACCGGCGAGCAACAGCAGCCTGCTGTCCTGATTCGCTTCAATGTTTATGCCTTCCCCTGCGTTTTCGAACAGGGCAACCTCGGCCGCTGATACTTCTTCGCTGTCGTTGACGCGCAGTTCTCCGTCGAGCATCACCAATGCGGCATTAAATCCATCGACGATATCGAGCGAGAGTTTCTGCCCCGCTGCCAGACGAATATCCCAGACCTGGATAGGCGTATAGGTTTCAGCAGGGCCTTTGACACCCTGATATTCACCGGCAATGACACGCAGGCTGCCTTCACCAACGCCAAGACTGACCTGTGGAATATCACTGGCAACTATGCCCTGATAATGCGGTTGCGACATCTTGTCCTTGGCTGGCAGGTTGACCCAGAGCTGTACCATTTCAAACTTGCCACCGCGGCGCGCAAAATCGCGACCGTGGAACTCTTCGTGGACTATACCCGAGGCCGCTGTCATCCACTGCACGTCGCCGGGACCGATCTTGCCACCGCCACCCGACGAATCCCGATGTTCGACTTCGCCGTCGTAGACTATGGTTACGGTTTCGAAACCACGGTGCGGATGCTCGCCCACACCGAGCCGTTTTTCGGTAGGCGGGAATTCGGTTGGGCCAGCGTAATCGAGCAACAGGAACGGGCTGAGTAGCTCACCGAAATTCGAGTAGGAGAATAAAGAACGGACCGGGAAACCATCGCCAACCCAGTGGCTGCCGTTGCTGCGTTGAATGCTGTGAAGTTTCTTCATGGATTGACTCCCGACAAAATATTTTAAGGTGACCGATCCAGCTAAGGTGTAGCCGGAAACCGAGAATTCAACAGTTCCGCGCTACTGCACAGATCGCAGAATTCGTCCTGCAGGCTGACCAGATTAATCCTGTGAATTTCATCTCCTGAATAGCGCTTGCCGTCATAGCCGAGGCGCTCGAATGCAGCCGTGGCATCGCTTACCAGAGTCACATCGAAACCCAGGTTCGCGGCCATGCGCGTGCTCGAGGAGACGCAATGATCCGTGGTCAACCCGACTATAACCAGTGAGGAAATATCCTGCTGCTGCAGATACTGCTCGAGTTCGGTACCGACAAAAGCGCTGTTCACCGATTTGGCGATGATTTTTTCACCGGACAGGGGCAGCGCCTCGGGCTTGAAGGCATTGCCGGGTAATTCCGGGCGCAGTAGCGAGTCGGGATCGCTGGAGTCGTGGCGTATATGGATAATCGGTTTCTGCGCGACGCGCCATTGCGCCAGCAGCGCGGCGATATTGCTTTCGGCTGCGGGGTTATTGCGCTCCCCAAGTGCCGGGTTATCCAGTCCCTTCTGTACGTCGATGAGCAATAATGCTGTATTCATTCCCAGTGGTTTCATTGCTGTACCTCAGCCATGGATGCCTCTCCAATTATTATCGTGCGAGCTTCTAATACCCGTCAGCCATGTTTTAACTCAAACCCAACTGGCGTGCCTGCGACGCCGAATCCCGCGCGGCCCAACGCCGACGGATACGCTCTCCGGTAATTTCAAACCATTCCAGTGCGATCAACTCATAGGATTTTCCGGTCGGGTTCTGACCAAAAGCAGGGGCGCTAAAGCTGCCCTTCTCGGTATAACGCACCGCAACCAGATCATCTTCGGCAATCATTGCATCGATAGTCAACTGCATGCCATAGCCCTGCACCAGTTGTTCCCAGATGGGCATGATTTTATCCATTTGGCCGCTACCCAGAACGCCCTGTATTTCGGCATCCTCGGTGAACAGCATTTTCAATGCATTCAGGTCACCACGGTTAAAGGCTTCGACGTAATTGCGTACCACTTGTTTGTTTAGTTCCAGGTTTGACATTTCACCGACCTCCAGAAAAATGCAGCATGATGCTCCGGCTAGTTGCCGGAAAATTGGTATATGGGCTTATCCTTGTCAACTATGTGCACGGTAAACAGTTTTAGCGAGCGATTGCCAAGTACTTCGAAACCGCCATGCTCGACCTCGCGCAGATTCAGCACTGAAGCGCCATCTGGTAGCTGAATAACCTGCCCTTGTGCATTTTGTAAACTGGCTCCCTGCACCACGTAGGCGGCTTCGATTCCGTGGTGGAAATGCTGTCCGAGTCGATCACCGGGCAGGTATTCTGCAATCGAAGCGATCACTTCCATGCCCGGCGCTCCGGACAGGTCGCTGCGATGCTTTTGCTGGCGTTGATCCGAATCACCGCTGCCGGCGAACAGCCCTGTCGTAAGTCCGAGGCTAAACAGAATGAGGCCAGCGAGCATAACTGACGGGGAATTCATTTTCATACTGTCCTCCTTTACCCGCTGATTCTTCGGCAGGTTTGATTAAGGCCTTTCCCGGGTGAAGACATCGCGGATGAAATCGATGAAGGTATCTTCCTTGTAATCGGTAAACTCACCGGCATCGAAGAAAACGCCGTAGCAACTCTGACAGGATTCGTACCAGATATGATGTTGCTGGGGATCGACCATCTTGATCATCTTCTGCTTGCAATTGGGGCAGCTGATATCATCTATCTTGTTGAATTTCTTACCGACCTCGGGATCACCGATATCGATCGCCTCGGAGCCTTCCATGGCCTTCAGTTCTACATGTTCGAGCAGGTCGAACCAGATGCCTTTACAACCAGTGCATCTTTCCACCTCGATGTTTGAAAATACCACCGACTCCATATCGGCACTGCATTTTGGACAATTCATGGTTTCCTCTGAATTTGTTCCTGTCCCGTTGATAAGGGACTTGTTTATAGCGCGCGATTATCGCGCAATTCGGCAAAATTTGCGCTGAATTCTGCGATTTGAAAGCATGCTGCAGCGTGATTTCAAAAGGTTCTGCTTTGCAGGCGCTGGTCGAACAACACCCCGGCACTCATGCATTCGCTGCCATTCGCACCTACCAGCAATTGATCCTCCAGCTTCACGCCCTGCCCCGATTCGGCCGAACCTATATAGCTTTCCACGCAAATCACCATGCCGGCCTCAACCTCACCATCGAGTGGGTAAGGCTGACCAGTGATGGCATGCGGGATATTGGGAAATTCACCCGACATGCCTAGGCCATGACCGATGCAGTAATATCGGCTGTCGCAGTGTTCTTCAGGCACTGGCCAGGCAGCCTCGGCGATTTCGCGAAAGCTTGCCCCGGGCTGGATCAACGCGAGATTATGCTCCAACTGTTCTCTGGCCCTGGCGAACAGCCCTTTTTGTATCGCGCTGGCTGGTTTATCGCCGCAGAGATAAGTACGCGAGAAATCGGTGCAATAGCCACCATAACCGATGGTATCGGTGTCAAAACACAGTAGCTCGCCGCTTTGCAGTTTGCGCGGCCCTGCTTCCTGAAAATAGGGAAAGCTGCGCGGGCCGGATTGCAGCAAGCGTGTGGCAACATACTTGCCCTCACTGGCGATGAAGCTACGATGAAAGTCGCCCCAGACTTCCGCTTCGCTGCGCCCCGGTTCGATGCGAGCTTCCATCTCGCCGGCGGCATCGGCGACGCGGCGCATGGCTTCGCGCAGCAGGCTGAGCTCTGCAGGCAACTTGATCTTGCGCGCCTCGCTGAACACCGCATCGGCATCGCTGAGGCGAAACCCGCGGGCGCGCAAGGCATCGATCACAGGATAAGGAAAGCGATCTACCGCCAGGCAATCGGTTCCTGATTGTGTCTCCTCGACCAGAGCCGATATTTCGGCAGCAAGCGCAATCGCCTGCCCGGTCGGGTTACCACCGGAGCTGACATGGCACAGACCGCGCGCTGCGCGAACTTCATCGATGGTAAGCAAACCTTCGGCGAGGTGCTCGCAACCGAAATATTCGAACAGTATTGTCGGTCCTTCGGCGAACAGCAGCAGGTAACGCGCCGGCGTGCGCGTTGAGAATATGGTCATGTTACTTGCGCCGGTGGCATAGAGAATATTGATTGAATCCAGCACCAGTAAAACCGGCACGTTCATCTTGCGCATGCTGGCGCGTAGACGCTGCTGGCGCGCCAGGGCCAGTTGCGCCTGATCGACTTCGCCAACTGGCTCCGGTTGATTCACGCTGATGACTGAAACGGGCGTTTCATTTCATGCAAGACAGGCTTGTATTAGAGCTTTGCGGCGAGTTCACGGGTTAACTCGGCGGCCGGGATTTCCTTGCAACCGCTGGCATTCTGCCCCGACCACATGGGTGAGAAATCACCGCTACCTCGGGCCTCTGCTTTGGCGCGGATCGGCGCGAGCGCTGCAACCGCGAGCGGGAACGCGGGCAGGCTGGAACTCATCGGACCAGCCTCGCGCATCACCCGGTTGACTATCGCTCGCGCCGGACGTCCGGTGAACAGGTTGGTCAAGGCGGTATGGCGCGCGTCTTCACTTTTCAACGCAGCTCTATGCATTTCGCTGGTAGTCGCCTCCGGGCAAAGCAGGTATGCCGTGCCCAACTGCACCGCGGCCGCTCCGAGATTCATCGCCGCTGCAACTGTAGCGGCATCGGCAATGCCACCGGCAGCAATCACCGGTAGCTTCACCGCCTTGATTACCTGCGGCAACAAGGACAGGGTTCCCATCTGGGTTGTAAGATCGTCACCGAGGAATATACCGCGGTGTCCACCGGCTTCCAGCCCCTGAGCGATAATCGCATCGACTCCCTGGCTTTCCAGCCACAGCGCCTCGTCGACACAGGTTGCGGAACACAGGATTTTCGCGCCCATGGCTTTCACCCTCTGCAGCAATTCGGGGCCGGGCAATCCGAAATGAAAACTGACCACCGCGGGCCTGAATTCCTCTAGCAGCGCGGCCGCCTCGGCGCTGAAGGGTGCGCGCCCCGGACCGGCCGGGATACTGTCGGGGTCGATGTCGAATTCGCGGTAATAGGGGTTCAGCGCTGCACGCCAGCCAGCCTCGAGCTGATCGTCTGGCTTTGCTGGCTTATGGCAAAAGAAATTTACGTTGTAAGGCCTGGCAGTTTGCGACTTCATCAGACTCAGCTCTGCGCGTATCGCATCCAAAGTCAGCATCGCGCAAGGCAGCGAACCCAACCCACCGGCATTGCTTACCGCCAGCGCCAGCGCACTGCCCTGCACGCCAGCCATGGGTGCCTGAATAATGGGTATGTCGATGCCGAGCAATTCTGTCAAAGTCATGCGCGGATTAAGCCGCGTTTCGAAGGCAAACGCAAGTCAGGTGGAGTAGCAGTTGCAAGCAATCAATCGCACTAACGCGCCGACATAGCCTGCGATAAAGCTAGTTCAGCCTCGCGGAAGTTGTATAATTTGTGACCTCAGGCGATGCCCCTTTAACCAGCCTGGGAATGCTTCAAGTCAATACTCCAAGTCGAGGATAGGGAAATGAAAACAACAGCAATCAAACTGCTGGCGCTAGCCGCCTTGCTGGCATCGAGCAGTGCATTCGCCTTCAGTTGCCCATTGGAAATACAGGCTATAGACGATGCTCTGGCCAACAACCCGCAACTGAGCAAGTCTGACCTGGCCAGGGTAAAAGGCTTGCGCGCCCGCGGTGAGGCGCTGCATAAGGCCGGCAAGCACGCAAAGTCGGTCGAGGTATTGGAACAGGCCAGGAAAATGCTGGGCTTGTAACACTGCCTGATGCATTTAATCCGGATTCGCATATCTAGTCCGTAAAATTAAATGCCGATGTGGCATATGCATCAATCACGGCTTTATTGAAGATAACTGCACCGGGCAGGTGGTAATTTTTCCCGATCTTGACCTTGATCAAAAGGGTCGAGCGCGGGCCGCAGTACTATCCACTCTCCCAGAAACCACCTACAGGTTCATACAATGCACCTTATCTCGAAAACACTCCTGCTTCTTGTGGCCCTGATATTAACCCCGGCAGCCTGTGCACAGACGCAGCAGGGTCACTTTACTGAAGCCAGTAGTAGCAAGGTGGAATCGAATGGCAAACGTATTTACCTGACTGGCATTAGCGCGTCGGGTTCTCCAATTGGCTCCAGGGGTAACTCCATGGGAATGGGTATGGGTATGCACGGGAGCAGCTGCGCCAGCTGCCACGGTAGCGATCGTGAAGGCCGCAGGCTTTGGCCGCGTTTCTGGGTAAAGGCGCCAGCGCTGACTGTGCATGCCCTGTTTGGCGACAAGGATCACGGCGATGAATCATCCGCACACGGTGACCACGATTTATACGACGAAAAAACCCTGCGCCTTGCGATCACCGAAGGCCTGGATCCAGCTGGCAATCCATTGAGCACCAACATGCCGCGATGGACGATCAGCGATGCGGACCTCGCCGACCTGGTTACCTACTTGCTACAGGATGCAGAGCATTAATTCGGGGCTGCATTCATTGCGGTTACCTGCCTTTCAACAACCACATTGCCTATCAGGCTAGGAAATCATCTGGTAGTAAACATTCTGCGGATGCTCGGCTTCAATGAAGAAATACCAGCGTTCTACCAGTAATCCGCTGTATTGCAGCGCAAATGCGAGCGCGCAGAGCAGGATAGCGGATTCGTTGCTGGCGACGAGCAACGCGATTGGTGCGAGAAATGCGGCAACCAGGAAATATCGTCGCGCCAGCCTGACCACGGCGGCACCATAGGTATGGATGAAGGCACGGGTATTGAAGCTGCCGCCCATCGCGCCCTGCGCCAGCTGTCTGATATTGGGGTGGTGAACACCAATCGCCGACTGTAGCGTGGTTGGACTGCGCAGGCCCCTGTTGCGTACCAGCGAAGCATAGCGCGAAGCCAATGCCAGCAAGGTAAAGGCAATTGCCATGCCGCTGAAGTAATCGAAATAGCCGTCGGCACTGCTGGTGGAGAGCAGCGCCGCCAGGGTGAAACCGGAAGCACAACCCATCAGGAAAAAATTCAGTACGGTTAGCGGGCTATGCCACTGACGCAGGAACTTGAGGCAGCTGTATATCATTGCGGTGCAGATAAACAGTGCGAATACCGACAGCATCGCCAACAGTCCGACCATGGTGGATAACTCCACCGGCGTGCCATTGCCGAGCACGAAGGCTGTGCTGTGAATGCCAAAGAATTTCAACGCCGCGTAAACGAAGATCAATCCCATGGTCGTTGGCAGGGCGATGACTTCACGCGATAACCAGGAAGTACGCCACATTGCCGCCGCGCGCCAGGCGCGCTCGGGGTGTCCTAAGTGAAAGAAAGAGGCGGCCAGTCCGAGCACCAGCAACAGCAGGCTGATGACTGCGGCAGAAACTGTACTGCTTTCGTTCAATGACGCGGGCAGGATCGTCAGTATGGAAAACACTTCGGCGCTGTAATAAGCGAGGAACAGGCCCTGCCCCGCGCCAATGAGCGTGGTCAGAAAGATAACAGAGAATGCGGGTTTCATAGTTGCACCTACCAGGAGGTCGAGTCGTCGAGGGTGGTGCGCGTCGTCGGTTTGCGCTGGCCACGGTCTTCCTTGTTTAGCGGATTGTCGGCACGCTGCAAGTCTTCCTCGTGCACAGTGATGCTGACCTTGCGTCGCGGCAGGTAATGGTTAGCCGGTTCGGTGCCCCATTCCGGCATCAATTGATAGCCGCCGGAGTCGGCGATGGCCCGGGATGCATCCGAGTCTGGATCATGGATGTCACCGTAGATACGCGCGCTGGTCGGGCATGCCATGACGCAGGCCGGCTTGCGTTCGGCTTCGGGCAGGTTCTCATCGTAGATGCGATCCACACACAGGGTGCATTTCTTCATCACTTTTTGCTGCTCGTCGATTTCGCGGGCACCGTAGGGACAGGCCCAGGCGCAATACTCGCAGCCGATACATTTGTCGTAGTCGACCAGCACTATGCCGTCTTCGGGACGCTTGTAACTGGCACCGGTGGGACAAACCGGTACGCAGGGCGGATCTTCGCAGTGCAGACAGGACTTGGGAAAATGTACCGTCTGCGTATTCGGATACTCACCGACTTCGAAGGATTGCACTCGATTGAAGAAAGTGCCGGTGGGCTCTGCGCCATAGGGGTTACGATCCACCATGGGTCCGGCCGTGCCGGAAGTATTCCATTCCTTGCAACTGGTCACGCAGGCGTGGCAGCCGACGCAGGTATTCAAATCGATAACCAGGGCTAATTGAGTCATGACTTTCCTCCCAGTCCGCGTACAAAAGCCTGCCACTTACCGCGTTCGGGCTCCATACCGGGCACCCTTTTCTGTTGATCGAACTGCGGGAAAGTTTCCTCCGGCTCGTTGTCTGCAGCCTTGTAAACGCGTACGCGCAGGTCATACCATGCCGCCTGCCCGGTAATCGGGTCAGAGTTGGAGTAGCGGTAATCACCCTGTTGAGAAGGTATTTCCTCGCTGATCAAATGGTTCAACAGGAAGCCTTTCTTCGACTCGTTGGCGTCGCCGGTCAGGCCCCAGGCGCCCTTGCCTTTGCCGATCGCGTTCCAAGTCCAGACCGTGCCCGGTTCCACCGCTTCGCTGAAGCGACACATGCAGCGCACCTTGCCGTGCGCCGATTCCACCCAGATCCAGTCGCCATCGCCGAAGCCATTGCTGGCGCCGACGCTCGGGCTGAGGAATAAATAGTTATGCGTGTGTATCTGACGCAACCAGGCATTCTGCGAATCCCAGGAATGATACATGGCCATGGGACGCTGGGTGATCGCATTCAGCGGATACTTTTCCTTGTCGATGGTTTGCGTT
>CAXBMV010000033.1:0-11747 GCA_963976575.1 uncultured Gammaproteobacteria bacterium
TACGAGGCGCGCACCACCGATGCGATTTGCCGGCTGGTGGCGGAAGGGCTGGGCGTGTCGGTGATTGTCACCATGGGGCGGCTGCCCGGGGCGGGCGAAGACTTTGCCACCGCTCCCTTCGAACCGGAAATACCCTTCAATGGTGCGCTGGTGTGGTCGCGGCAAAAGCCGATGACCGCGGTGGCGAAGGATTTTCTTGAAATGGTGAAAGCCGATTTCAGCTCGATAATAGAGCCTGTTTGAATTTACGCCGCGCTTCGGCGCCGTGTATGTAGTCGTAATCGCGCGGGTAGGATTCACCGGCTTCAATTTTCATCACCGCCATCGCCGGGCCGGGTTGTTGCAGGAAATCCTCAATCGAGGCTTTAAAATCTTCCAGATCGGAAAAGGTTTCTACCCGTTTATAGCCCGCCGCTTTGGCCATGGCCGCGAAATCGACCCGACCCTGGCCGGGAATCGGGTGCGCACCATTCACCTCGTAAACGCCATTTTCAAACACGAAATGGTGCAGGTTTTGCGGCGCGGCATTGGCGATGCTCACCAGCGAACCGAGGTTCATCAGCAGGCTGCCATCGCCGTCGAACACCAGCACATTCCTGTCGGGGTTGGCCAGCGCCAGCCCGAGTCCGTGCGACGAGGCCTGCCCCATCGCACCTGTGGCGACATAGTTCAAATCGCGCGGGTTGATTGCCATCCAGTCGAACAGGGTTTGATACACGGCGACGACCAGTTCATCGCTGACATGCTGTTTTAAAACTTCCAGTGCCAGATCGCGTCTCATGGGGTCGGTGACCTCGCTATGATGAAGATGAATGTCGACGATGTTTCATAAGCCTGTTCGATGTCGGCGGTGATGTGTTGCACGTCTTCGGGCTCTTCGATCACGCGGTAGGATATGCCCATCGCATTCAGCACCGGTTCGATAATACGCACGCCATAAGAAGCCGACTCGGCGGATTTCAACGCCGCTTCCTTGCCCTGCAGGCCAACCATCATGCAAACCGGCAGATGGTAATCCACGCCGATCGCACGAATCGCGTTCAGCGAATCCATCAATCCGGTTTGTTGCATGAGCAGTAGCGCGCGCGTGTTGTTGTAAGACATGGCGCCGCAGATGGAAACGCCTTCGTCTTCCTTGCATACGCGAACCAGCTTGAAATCCGGGTCTTTGGAGATGGGCCACAGCAGCCCATCGCTGGTGACGATATCGGGCACCGAGATAATAAATTCAACACCGGCCTGCTTGATCGCATCGGTGATCGCCTTCCCGGAAGGGTGTACAACGGCTTTCATAGTTGCTGAACTGTTCATGTTTTCTGCTGTAAAAACTGCGTAATCGCGGCCGTGGTGATTTTCATTTCTGCCTCGAATCCGATGGTGACGCGAATGCAGTTTTCATAAGCCGGCGAGGCGAAGCGTCGAATCGCAATGCCCTGGCGGGCGAGGTAGTCGGCGCAGTTGGCCGCGCAAAAATCACCCGGCTCGAATGCCATCAGCACAAAATTGGTCTGGCTGGGGTAAACCTTGAGGCCGAGATCGCGCATGCTCTTCGAGAAAGCATCGCGTAAGCGGCGGTTGATTTCATACACCTGTTTTGCATGGCTTTCATCTTCGATGGCAGCCAGCGCCGCGGCAACCGAAGGCGAAGCCAGCGGAAAAGTGAGGCCGATGCGGCTGACCATATCGATAATCTCACGGCTGGCATACATCCAGCCGACGCGCGCACCGGCGAGGCCGTGAATCTTTGAAAAGGTGTGCGTCACCGCGACGTTCTGCGCTTCGTCGGAGAGCCGGTGGCCGGGGTCGTAATCCGCGGCATCGACATACTCTGCGTAGGCGCAGTCGAGCACCAGCACAACATTGTCCGGCAGGCCCTGATGCAGGCGACGGATTTCGCTATCGCTGAGATAAGTGCCGGCTGGATTTTCCGGGTTGGCGACATACACCATGCGCGTATTGTCGGTAACGGCATCGAGTATGGCATCGACGGAGGTGACGAATTCGACGTCGGCCACGGATACCGGCGTGGCATTGTTGGCATGGGCGTAGTTCGGTGTTTTCAGATAACCGTTGGCGCTGCGAATCATTTCATTGCCGGATTCGAGGTAAACGCGCGCCAGGCGGGCGAGTAAATCATCCGAGCCATTGCCGACGACGATGCGATCTTCCTGCAAGCCATGGCGACGCGCCAGCGCCGGTGCCAGCAGGGATGCCGGGTTTTCCAGGTAGCGCGACAATTTGGCAGATGCCGCAACCGCTGCATTCACCGCTGCCTGGCAGGGGCCGAAGGCACTTTCATTGGAGTTCAGCGCAATGCGAACCGGCGGAAGGTCTGCGCCTTCGCTGGATAACATATGCGCTTTTATTTGATGTATCCCTGACTTGGGTTGTAATCCACTCATTGTATTTATTGTCTTCAGGGATGGTGGTTATATGGAAAAGATTGAGTTATCATATCACATCAAATATAAAAAATTGAACCCCAATTTCAGTTATATTATAGATATATAACATTTTGTTGTGGTTCAATTCGATTTCGCGCCTTTCCACCTAACCTGAAACGAGCAGATGACGCAGCCACAATCCAGCTCCCGCATACAGATCAGTATCGATCTTGAACAGCCCGGACGTCAGATCGGGGATTTGAAAATGAAATGGTCGGATAACCGCAATCCGATTGGCAGTTATCCGGTGCCGATAATCTGCTTGAGCCATGGCAAGGGCCCGACCATCCTGCTCACCGGTGGCGTCCACGGCGACGAATTCGAAGGTCCGGCAGCATTGATGCGCTTGGTGCAAAAGCTCGACCTCAATGACATCACTGGACGCATCATTATCATTCCAGCCCTGAATGCCGCCGCGCTGCTCGAGTCCAGCCGCGTATCGCCGCTGGACCATTTGAACCTGAACCGCGCCTTTCCCGGCGATGCCAATGGCAGCCCCACGCAAATGATCGCGCATTACGTCGAATCGCTATTGTTGCCGCAATGCGATGCGGCGATAGACTTGCACAGCGGCGGCAAGGCATCCATCTTCGCGCCCTGCGTACTCGCCGATGTGAATCCGCAATCTGCGCAGGGTAGCGCCAACCTGGCACTGGCCAGCGCCTTCGCCGCGCCTTATCTATGGGTCGCCGGGCCGAACAATGATGATCGCTCTTTGAATGCGGCGGCATCGCGCCAGCAGGTGGCGATGATCGCGGCCGAACTCGGCGGTGGTGGCAACTGCGACCCGAAGATGACCGATTTCACCGAAGCGGCGCTGCGCCGTTGCCTGGCGCAGCTGGGTATCATCAAGCAGGCCGATGACGGTGCAAGGATTAAATCCGAACGCATTACCCTGAAGGAAAGTTTTGTCGCCCCCGCCAGCGGTTTGCTCGACCGCAACTTTGGAATTGGCGATGAAGTCAAAGCCGGTCAACACGCCGGCTGGTTGCATTTCATCAACGAGCCCAGCCGGCCGTCGATGGCGCTGAACTTTCCCGGCGCCGGGATTATTCTCGCGCACAGTAATCGCGGTATGGTCGAGCGTGGTGATCTGGTCGCGCTGCTTGCCGAACCCTGCCCGATAGAGGATTCGAAGTGATGAAACAATACGACCACTTTATCGACGGCGCCTGGCATGCAGCTGACGGCGGCGAAGTCATCGATTCGATCGACCCCGCCACTGGCGAAGTCTGGGCTCGTTTCGCGCGCGGCAACAATGCCGATGTCGATCAGGCGGTGCAGGCTGCGCACCGTGCCTTCAGCGAGGGCGAGTGGAGCGGCTATTCGGCGCAGCAACGTGCCGATTGCCTGTTGTCTCTGGCCGACCTGCTCGAACAGCGTTGGCAGGATCTGGTCGAAGCCGAGGTGCGCGACAATGGCAAGCGCATCGTCGAAGTGAATGCGCAGTTCGCCGGGCTGCACAGCTGGTATCGATACTTCGCACAGCAAATGCTGGAGGTTGAATCGACTCAACTGGAAAACCAGATACCCGGTGTCACCAGTACGGCGCACTATCTGCCCTATGGCGTCATCGGCGTGATTACGCCGTGGAATTCGCCGCTGATGATTCTGGCCTGGAAAATTGCGCCGGCGCTGGCCGCTGGCAATACCGTGGTGATCAAGCCGTCGGAACACGCATCCGCATCGACGCTGGAGTTTGCCGCGCTCTGCGCCGAATCATCGTTGCCGCAGGGCGTGATCAATGTGGTCACAGGTTTCGGCGAGGAAGCGGGCGAAGCGCTGGTGAAGCATCCGTTGACGCGCAAGGTCAGCTTTACCGGTTCCGATTTCGGCGGGCGCAAGGTGGCCGAAGCGGCCGCCAGCAACGTCATCCCGGCCACCCTGGAGCTGGGTGGCAAGTCGCCGCAGTTACTGTTCGCCGATGTCGATCTGGACAACGCCATCAATGGCATAGTCTCGGGCATATTCTTATCCAATGGACAAACCTGCGTGGCCGGTTCGCGCTTGATCGTCGAAGACAGCATTCACGACGAAGTGGTATTGCGCATCGTCGGCAGGGCGCGAAAGTTGCAGGCGGGTAATCCGCTAAAGCCGGAAACCCAGGTAGCGCCGCTCGCCAACCAGGTGCATCTGGATAAAGTCTTATCGATGATTGCCGATGCAAGAGCACAGGGGGCGATTTGCGTTTGCGGTGGTGAGCGTCAATACCCGGAAGATTGCCCCAACGGCTTTTTCGTGCAACCCACTGTGTTTACCAGTGTTACGCCGGCGATGACCTTGTGGCGGGAAGAAGTATTCGGGCCGGTGCTGGCGATTACCAAATTCAGCGACGAAGCCGAGGCGGTACACCTCGCCAACGATAGCGTTTACGGGCTGGCGGCAGGTATCTGGAGCAAAGACCAGGCCCGCGCGCAGCGCATCGCGCAACAGATACAGGCGGGTACCGTTTACATCAATCACTATCGCAGCGTCGACCCCGGTTCACCCATCGGGGGCTTCAAACGCTCCGGCTACGGCCGCGAGCTGGGGCCGGATGCGGTGAAGGATTATTTGCAGATAAAATCTGTGTGGGTGGGTAGCGCGCCCTGCGCCGATCCGTTTCCAACGAATTAACCGAAAGAGAGATACCAGGATGAACGACCAGTTCAAATTACCCGAAGGCAATTTCAGAGGCTTCGAGCGCCAGTTCGTCTGGCATGAGCAGCCCGATTCTGAGCTGACCGAGGTCGGGCCGGGTACCCCCTGCGGCGATTATCTGCGCCAGCACTGGTTGCCGGTGGCGATGACCGATCAGGTCGGTGATTTGCCCTATCGCTTGCGCATCATGGGCGAAGACCTGGTGCTGTTCCGCGAAACCGGCGGCCAGCTGGGGCTGGTGCATCTGCACTGCGCGCACCGCGGCATGTCGCTGGAGTTTGGCATCATCGAGCAGGGCGGCATTCGCTGTAGTTACCACGGCTGGAAATACGGCATCGACGGCAGCATTCTGGAACGACCCTGCGAGCCCGAAGGCAGCCGCCTGAAAGAAAATGCCTGCCTCGGCGCCTACCCGGTCATCGAATACAAGGGCCTGGCTTTTGCCTATATGGGCCCGCATGACAGCATGCCGCCATTCCCGGTGTTCGACACCATGGTCGAAGAGGGCGACGATATGCGCCCTTATCTGATCGAATCGCCCTGCAACTGGTTGCAGGTGATGGAAAATGCCTGGGACCCTTTCCACGTGGTTTACCTGCATACCAAGGCGGTGCGCACCCAGTTCACCGACGCCTTCGCCGAGATGCCGAAGATCGAATATTTCCAGCGCGAGCATGGCGACTTTTATACCAACACGCGCCGCGTCGATGACATCATCTGGCTGCGCATCCATGATCAGATGCTGCCCTGCTTCACCCAGAATGGCGGTCATTTCCCGCTGCCCGAACAATCCATGTATTTTGGTCGCCCCGGACTGTCGCGCTGGATTACACCGGTCGACGATACCAATACTCTGGTGATCGCCTGGCGTCATTTCCGCGGTGGCGAGCTCGACGATCCGAAAGGCTTGACCAATCCGGATGAAGTGGGCTTCGGCAAAACCGATTTCTATGGTCAGGGCGCCGATCGTCCCTACGAGCAGCGTCAGCGCGACCCGGGTGATTACGATGCCTGGGTATCGCAGGGGCCGATCAACATCCACAAGCGCGAGCACACCGCGACGACTGACCGTGGCGTGTCGCTGGCACGGCGTCGCCTCAGGAAATACATCCACAAGCTGCAAAAGGGTGAAGTCCTGCAGCACCCCACCGATGTATTCGACAACCCGATTCCGACCTATGGCGGCGACACCATGCTGCGCATTGCGAAGCAGGAGGGGCGCGACGACAATGACTTGCTCAAGGAAGTGGCGCATAAGGTCGCCGGCATCTATATGGCGCACGATAAGTTCAAGGGTGAAGAGCGCGCGCAGAAATTGCGCAAGGCATTGCAAGACTACGAAGCGAGCTGGGCATGAAGCGGGTTGCGATCAATCCGGGCCGGGTCGACTGGTGCGGCGATAACCCGGGCATATATCTGAAGCATAGCGAAAGCGACGACGCCTATTGTGTGTTGTCGCTCTTCTTCAGGGTTGTCATGTCGCCCTACGGGCGCGGCCATGCGGCCATAGTGCTGGGTGCGCCGGACGCCGCAAAAGGCTGGCCTGAAGAAACCAATTTCATCATCACCGACAACCAGCAAATGATGCGCTGGATCGTCGATGGCTGGGTGAGCAAGATGCCTACCTTCGTCGGCAAGAAAGGGCTTGAGCATATGACCTGGCTGCATCTGGATTCGGTGCACAAGACCCCGGGCGATCTGAAAAGCGAATACCGCGAAACCCTGCGGGGTTCCGAGGTGACGCTGGAGATGATCTGGCAGGACATGGGCCCGCCCTTACCGGTGGAAGTCACGGTGGAAAACTCGGCTACGAAAGCGCACGAAATGTATTCGGTGTTTCTCGAGGCGAGATCCGCGCGAGTCATCGTCAACGGCAAGCAGTTGTCAGGCAGCGTGCAGAACCGGCAGTTTTTCGGGCGCACAATGAGCACCGCGTTTCTGGCCTTTTCAGAAACCTGGGTTACCCCCGCAGGAGGTTCTTAAGATGCCTTTAAGCGAACCCATAACGCCGGGTGTGGTCGACTGGACCGGAGAAAACCCGGGCATACTGTTGAAGAACGACGACGGCAGTTTTTCCGCCATGGCCTTGTTCTTTCGTGTGGCCTGGTCACCGGTTGGGCAGGGCCAGGTGTTGCTGCTGTATGGCACGCCGGAGGCAGAGCAGGGCAGCGCCGAGGCACCCAATATCATCATCAGCGACAATGCCGGGTTGAGTGAATACCTGCTGGAAAATTTCATCGGCAGACTCGCCGCATTTCGCGACGCGCCTGCCTTCAAAGGGATGCAGCATCTGGTCGCGCAATCGATACAAAGCGATGGTGACCCGATGCAGCAGCGCTACAGCGAAACCGTGAGCGGTGAGGGCTATAGCGTGCAACTGGTATGGGATGAACTGGAAGCGCCGCGCGCGCTGGAATTGATGCCGCATCAAGTCGGTTCTGGCATGCATTCGATGTTTTCGGTGCTGGTGCCTGCCCAGAAGGCGAGCATACTGGTGAATGGTAAAGCATTACCGGGCAAGCTCGGCAGCCGCGTACAGGCCGATGTTGAAACCACCACGGCGTTTTTATATTTCAGCGAAACCTGGATCATCCCCCCGGAGCAGTCATGAGCGATTCCCAGCCACTACACGCAGCCGACGCCAAGGCTTTCGATCTTTTTCTGCATTCCATCCCGGCCTGGAACGGCATCGAGACGGGAGCAGACGCCCTCGGCCTCGATGCGAATGTATTGTTGCACGCCGGTCCGCCCTTCGCCTCGGTCGATAGCATCTCCATGCCGGTGTTGAACTCGGCCTGCGTCGCGGCCGTGTTTGAAGGCCTGGCCAGCGATTTCGATCAGGCCGAAAGCATGATTAAATCCGCCGAGATTCTGCTCAAACCGGCGCAGGATCACTGCGTGGTAACGCCGCTGGCAGCAGTCGTCAGCGCGTCCATGCCATTGCATCGCGTGTCTGACTTATCCGATGCGAAAAACATTATCTACGCGCCGATCAATGGCGGATCACGCCCGTCGATGCGGCTGGGTATGCGTTCCATGGCGGTGGTCGAACACTTGCGCTGGTTGAACGGAGAATTTACCGAACTGTTGCGAGCCGGGCTGACACAGCGCCTGGAACTGGTGCCCATGGCGGCCTATGCATTACGCGCAGGCGATGATTGTCATGGGCGCACGCCGGCAGCGAGCAAACTGTTGATGGATACGCTGGAGCGCAATATTCCAGGTGGCATCAGCGATGCCGCCACGCGGGAATTCATCGACACTTCTCCCAGTCTGTTTTTGAACCTGTGGATGGCCGCGAGCAAATGCCTGATGCTGCGCACCTCCGCTATCGATGATTCGAGCTTCGTCACTGCAATCGGCGCTAACGGTGTCGATGTCGGCATACAAATATCGGCGCTGCCCGGTCGCTGGTTTCAGGCACCAGCGAGCGCCCCGAAGGGTCGAATCGAGATCGACCTGTCGGCCGAGCGAGCCTTGCCTGCCATAGGCGACAGTGCTGTGGTGGAAGGACTGGGGCTGGGCGCGATGTCGATACAGTTGTCGCCCGAACAGGAAAAGAACTTCGCTGATTTTTTGCCTCAGGATTATCGTGATCGCGCGCAACGTCTGATGTGCGGATCGCATCCCGGTTTCGGTGAACTCGACTGTAAACTGGGGCTCACCGCTCGCGCCGCGGTTGCGCAAAAACAGGGCCCGATCATCGCGCTCGGCATACTCGACATCAGCGGCGAAAAAGGTCGTCTCGGTGCTGGCATATACGATATGCCCGATAGCGTATTCAGCGCCGCGATGGCGGCACTGCAGGGCTAGGCGTTGGCCCGCGTCAGATAATCCTCGATCATGTCGGCAAAGCTGGCTTCGACGGCGACCTCGAAGCCATTGTCGATGCGGATCAACAAACCTTTGATGCCAAAAATGTCGGTATAGCTGACACCATTTTGCGGGAAGGCAGATGGATGATGGTCGATGGAACTGGCCATGCTGATAATGTCATCCGCGTCAGGCCCGGTAATGGAAAAATATTGCTGGGTATCGCTGACCTGCACGATGCTGATGGCTTCCGGCGCGGCATCGGGTCGGGTCATGGCGAGCAGGCGCTCTTCGTTATCAAGGCTTGAGCGCAGTAACCAGCGATCCACTGCAATCCAGTAAAGACTTAAGCCGTCCTGTTCAGTTGCCGTATTCGCCTGCCCGGGGAAAGGCGGCAGGCCAGCTCCAACATGCTTTGCGATTGCGTCTGCATTACCCTGCAAATCAATCACCGCATTGATGCCAGGGCGTTCAATGTTCACGTCGTATGCCATCTCAACTCCTCAGCAGCTTGCCTTCAATGTCATGAAAGCAGGGCGCGGTGACTTCGGCCATGACAACCTTGCCATTGCGGCGGATATAAATTTTCTCACCCATGCGCTCGCGACCATTCACCAATAAAGCAAGTGCGATGACGCGCTTGTGCATCACGCTCCAGACACAGGCGCTGACAAAACCTTCTGCGGATTCGCGTCTACCGCCCGGCGTAATCGGCGCGTTTTCATCGATGAGTTCGTCCGGGTCGTCGGGGATCAGGCCGACCAGCTGGCGTCGTGGCTTTTTACCGGAGCGGCGAATCTCGACGGCTTTCTTGCCGATGTAATCGTGCTTGTTCTTCGACATGATCCAGGCCATGCCCAGATCGTAAGGGTCGGTGGTGGCGTCCGCCTCGTGCCCCAGCGAGAGGAATCCTTTTTCCACGCGCAACACGTGATTGGCTTCAGAGCCGACCGCGGTAATGTCGAAGGCCTGACCGACGTCCATGATGGTTTCCCACAGCGCCAGCGCATCACGCCTGCGCACATTGATTTCAAAACTGAGTTCGCCGGTGAAGCTGACGCGACAAATGCGTGCCTTGAAACCGGCTACGCTGGCTTCGCGCATCGCCATGAATGGAAAGGCTTCGGTCGATAAATCGATATCGACCACCAGTGCCTGCATCAACCCGCGTGCCTTCGGCCCGCAGATGGTGGCATTGGCCCATTGCGTGGTTACCGTGGTGATCTTCACCTGCCAGTCGGGCCGGTGCGTCTGGCGGAAGAATTCCATGTGCTGATTCACTGCATCGGCGTGCCCGGTGGAAGTGGACATGAAGTAATGATTTTCGGCGAGTTTGAAGGTGACGCCATCGTCGAGAATGATGCCGTCTTCGCTGAGCATGATGCCGTAGCGGCCCATGCCGGTTTTCAGATTGGCGAATGAATTGCTGTACAGCATTTCGATGAACTTGAGCGCGTCCGGCCCCTTGATTTCAAACTTGCCCAGCGGCGCGCCGTCGTATACCGCGACGCCCTCGCGCACCGCCAGCGATTCGCGGTTTACCGTTTGCTGAAAAGTTTCTCCAGCGCGCGGGTAATAACCCGGGCGACGCCAGCGCGCGCCGGCCTCGTACATGGTGGCGCCATTGTCCTTGTTCCATTGCGTGATCGGGGTGTGCCTGTAGGGCAGGAAAACGCTTTGTTCGCGGATGCCACAGAGTGATCCGAATTCGATCGGCACATAGGGCGAGCGGAAGGTGGTGGTGCCGATTTCTTCCGGCGAAAAACCACTTTTCAATGCAATCGCGCCGATCACATTCAGGTTACCGGTCTTGCCCTGATCTATGCCCATGCCGGCAGTGGTATAGCGCTTCACGTGTTCCACCGCTTCGAAACCCTCGCGCATGGCCAGGTGCACATCGGCGAGGGTGACATCGTTTTGAATGTCGATAAAACTTTTCGCGGCCAGTTTCGGCGCGACATCAACATGCCACAGGGCTTCGATCTGGTAGGGTGCCTCGGCATCAACCGAGGGCAGCATGCTGGCATTGTCAGAGGCTATGCCAAGAGCGCTCAGCGCAACGCCAGTCTTGAGCGCGGCATCCTGCAGCACTCGCTGCAAGGTGAATTCAGCGGCAGCCGAGCCGACGCACTGACAGGCCTGCACTGCCTTGCCGGGAACAAAGGTGGCAAGCCCTGAATCGTATTCCAGCAAACCGCGCGATTGCGAATACAGGTGTACGGTGGGGTTCCATCCGCCGGATACGCCGAGCAGGTCGCAGTCGAGCTTGAAAGTTTGGCCATTGTCGCAGTTTCTCAGTGTTACCCCGCGCAGGCGCTTGCCACCCCGGCATTGCTGGACCACGTGATGACGGTAATACTGGATGTCGATTAAATCTTCGGGCAGGGCCTGCGCATCGCTGCGGCTGTCGACGATGGCGACAATTTTTACGCCCGCGGCAACCAGGTCACGCGCCACGGCGACGATGCTATTGTTGTTCGCAAAGAGCACCGCATGCCGACCCGGCTTTACCGCATAGCGGTTCACATACACCTGGATGGCCGAGGCCATCATCACGCCGGGCAGGTCGTTGTGCGCAAATACCAGATTGCGTTCGATCGCGCCGGTGGCGATCAATACCTGGCCGGCGCGCACGCGCCAGCTGCGTTGAAACACGTTTTCAGCGGCCGGAGCGCGTTCGGCAATAATCAAAAGATTGTGTTCGCGGTAGGCCCAGACCGTGGCCTGACTGAGGCGGGTAACATTGTCCATCGCGTCGAGTTTGGCGGTGGTCTGGCGTACCCAGTCGATCGCAGCCATGCCATCGATGCTGGTCTTTTGCCCCAACAGGCTGCCACCGGTTTCCAGCCC
>CAXBMV010000034.1:0-11556 GCA_963976575.1 uncultured Gammaproteobacteria bacterium
AGCGAATGGTCCATCCCGGGGGGCGGTAACAACTTCAGCCCCAGCCGCTTCGTCGATATCTCAGCTTACCTTGCGCTCAAGCTAGAGGCCCTGCGCAGCTATGACGACGAAATGCGAGCTTTCCCTCATGCACGTTCATACGAGGTGGTAGAAGCACTGGCATCGGTGCGTGGAGGCTCTATGGGAATGCATGCAGCCGAAGCGTTCGAAGTTTTGCGAGAACGTATAATGTAACATTCAGGTGCTGGAGACCGGGTTGGGGGCTGATTCCTCGCTGGATTCCTCCTGTTACGATCTAGCGACGTTTTCCGATTGAAAATTAACTTAACTAACCTCAAGGTTTTAGCCGTGTCATGTATCTATCTTAACCGATTACCTGGATGCAATTCTTCGCTCCACTGCGTTGTTGAAGAATTGATCTGATATGGGAATTGCATTGCATCTCAAGCGCGGCTGGAGAATTATCAGCTTCCCTGTCCGGGTGCTGAAAGTACTGGATCCGGTTAATGCTGAAAATGAGGTAGCGGGTTACTTCTCGCGCCAACCGAAATCCGGCAGGGGATCGAACAAGACAATTTTGCTGCAGACAGCAGAAGACATTTATTACCTTGGAATATTCGGCGCCGTTACCCAATCTCTGCGGAAAAACGAAGAGTTTCAGGTGCAGCAAATTGTATTTAATAGTCTCAGGGTCGGGGATCTGAAATCACCCCGGGATTTCCTCGTAATAAAAATTGTAAGCTGGCTGGTTGCGCGAAAATGGCTTTCTCTATACCGGACTATATGCGATGGAGTTGCTTATAAAAGTACGGGTATTAGCCACTTCCTGACGGATCTGATTGATGTTCCGAGGGCTTACCTGATTTGGAAAAAGCTTGATGACAAGGCATCGTTACTGGCATTGAATATTGATGGTGTATATGTTGGTGACTTGATATACGACTCTTACCTGCGCTTTAAACCTTCACCAACTGTTAATATCAGAAATCTCTACCTGTGGCGTATTATCTGGCAAGCGATTCGTGATATTCGCAGTGGCACTCGATATTTTGCGAAAGTAAAACCAGTTATGTATCTGACTTCTTATAGTGCTTATATCCAGCATGGGATCGCGACACGGCTCGCGTTACAGGCAGGTGTGAGTGTTTATTGTTTCGGTAATTACCAGGAGTTTGCAAAAAAGCTGACATGCCAGGATAGTTTTCAGACGGTTGATGCCGGAGGCTACAAGCAGGGATTTTTATTGCTTCCGGATCAGGAGAGCAAGATCCAGCGGGCGGAGTCTGAATTGCTGAAGAGGTTCTCGGGTGAAATCGATCCTGCTACGGCTTATATGAAAAAGTCAGCTTATGAAGAGACTATTACTGATCTACCCGATGTGGCAGGGAAAATCGTGATTTTTCTGCATGATTTTTATGACAGTCCGCATATATATCCTGATCTGGTGTTTCCTGATTTTTGGGAATGGGTAAACTTTACCATTGAGAGACTGGAAGCATTGAAGATCCCGTACTTACTCAAACCGCACCCGAATCAAATTGATATCAGCGATCACGTCATTGATGACCTGCGAAGAGATCATCCGGGAATCCAGCTAGTGCCTGCACAAATAACCAATAAACAGTTGGTGGTCGATGGCAAGATGGCCTGCGCGATAACCATGTATGGAACAGTTGCCCACGAAATGGCATACCTCGGTGCGCCCACGATTGCCTGTGCTGGCAATCCTCACGTATCGTTCAACTTTTGCAAGACTGCAAAAAGCAAGAAGGAGTATTCCCGATTCCTTGAAAATTATAATAATCTCGACTTTGATGCCGATGATGCTCGACGTGAAAGTCTTGTTTTCTACTACATGCATAACCTGAATAACCCGGCGCAGATATCAGAAATATTGAACAAAGTTTCCCGGTTTCGCTCAAGTTGCAGGGATGACAATGTGGTGGATGGCGAGTTAGAAAAAATACTCGGCGATATTGAACAGATGGAAAGCTTCCAACACTATGTCGCCGAGATGAATAATTCCGCCCTGGCTGACAGGTAGTTCCCGATGATTCGAATATATATGTTTTATCGGTATCATTTGTCATCCTCAGGAGTTCAGGTAAATGGGCAGGATTAATATTCTCAGCAGGCTTAAGAACCGTCTTTTTGGTGAATCCTATTACGATCTATCTTATGCGCAGGAAGGCGAGGACATGATTTTACGTCGAGTATTTAACCCGGATATTCAATCAAGCGGGTTTTATGTTGATATTGGCGCACACCATCCAAAGAGATTTTCCAACACATATTATTTTTATAAACGCGGTTGGCGGGGTATAAACATCGATGCAATGCCCGGCAGTATGGAACCCTTTAATGCCATGCGCCCGCGGGATGTCAATCTGGAAGTAGCCATTTCAAACTCAGCCAGCGAGCTTGTTTACTACAGTTTTAATGAGCCCGCTTTAAATGGTTTTTCAAAGGAGTTAAGCGAAAATCGAGCGAGCCTGGGTGACATTTATTATGTCAAGGAAGAAATCATCCTCAAAACTTACAGGCTTGCAGATATACTGGCAGACCATTTGCCAGTGGATACAGATATAGATTTTTTCAGCATAGATGTTGAAGGTCTCGACTACGAAGTGTTGCAATCCAATGATTGGGCGCGTTTCAGACCGAAGATGATTCTTGCTGAAGCGTTAGTGAAGCCGACGGTAGATGTCCAAACAAGCGAAATCGTACCTTTTCTCAAGGATCGGGGTTACAGCTTTTTTGCCAAAACAGTAAATACCGTGTTTTTCCGGCGCGATGATTTTTAGCTGGTGAACGAACTGGCTCCCATAGCGCTGTTCGCCTATAAACGGCTTGACCATAGTCGTCAAACGATCGAGGCACTGCAGGCAAATCATTTCGCATCGGATAGTAATCTGGTGATATTTGCAGATGCCGCACGCGTCGAGGAAGACCGAGAAGCGGTAGGATTGGTCAGGGAGTATTTGAAAACTGTAACAGGTTTCAGATCAGTGAGAATTGTGGAGCGAGAGACGAATCTGGGCCTGGCAAACTCGATAATCGATGGTGTTAGTTCAATCCTCGAAGAGTTCGGGAAAATTATTGTCATGGAAGACGACTTGATTACGTCGCCGCATTTTCTCGCCTACATGAACGATGCGCTGAAATTATACGAGAAGGAAGAACGCGTCATGCATATCTCCGGATATATGTTTCCACTGGCAAATGCAATGACATTACCCAGCAGTTTTTTCTACCGGGCTACTACTTGTTGGGGGTGGGCTACCTGGCAAAGGGCGTGGAAAAATATTGAATTGAATTCGGAGCATTTACTGGCACAGATTAAACAGCGAAAACTGGAAAAGGAATTCGATATCCTGGGTAGTTATCAGTTTACTGAAATGCTGGAGGAGCAATCACGGGGACTGATCGATTCCTGGGCGATCCGCTGGTATGCCAGCGTGTTCCTCCATCAGGGCCTTTGCCTGCACCCGTCAAAATCCCTGGTGAGCAATATTGGACTCGATGGCAGCGGTGAACATTGTGGCAGCATTGATTTCTTCTCGGTCGATGCCATAAATGCGCCAGAAGTAGTACTCGAACGCTGCAGTGATATAAATGAATCGAGACAGGGCCTGAGCGAAATTGTGGCCTTTAATCGAAGCCTGATACTACCTATTCATACAAGGGTATTAAATAAAATAAATCGCATGTTTTCACATTTTCAGGGAAAAAAGTGAAGGAAGAAATTTGATGACTAAAACTCCAGTTTGCCCACTTTGCAGCAATAGCGACGGCACCCGGGTAGAGACAATTCGCACAGTTGATCTGGATCGGTTATACGAGAAAGAAGCGGGTGTTTCTATCCAGAAAATGTTCCATCAGGTCGATTCGATCGACCTGATGAAGTGTGGGCAATGTGATCTGCAATATTTTTACCCGCTCATTCCCGGAACACAGGAGTTTTATGAAGGCTTGCAGAAATTCGACTGGTATTACTTTAATGACAAGCCCGAGTTTGACCTGGCAGTGCAGTATATAAAAGCAGAGGACAAGGTACTGGAGATTGGTGCGGGGAAGGGTGCATTTGCCAAAAAAATCCCGTCCAATGAATACATCGGACTGGAATTCAGCGATCAGGCTATCAAGTTTGCGAAGGCTAACGGGGTAAGGCTTTTAGCCAGTTCGATACAGGATTACTCGACAAGCAATAAGGCTGAGCATGATATCGTCTGCAACTTCCAGGTACTCGAACATGTAAGTGATGTGAAAGAATTCCTGTCAAGTTCCGTGGATTGCCTGAAACCGGGGGGGCGCATGATTATTTCGGTGCCTTCCATAGATTCGTTTTCAAAGTACGTGAGTAACTTCTGGACGGATATGCCGCCCCATCATCTCACCCGTTGGAGTGATAGGGCACTGACCAGTATTGCGGAAAACTTTGGCCTGGAATTGCTCGATATTCATCACGAAAAGTTGCAGTTGGTCCACAAGGAATTTTATGCCGCGACCGTATTTTCCAGATCGCTTTCCGGTATTTTCGGTAGGCCGTTTCTCAACCTGGACCTGAGTCTTTCAGCCAGATTGATTAACCGCCTTGCAAACTTGCTTGGGGGATTATTCAGCAGGGGCCTGGTTAGTGATGTACTTTTGCCACGAGGGATTTCGGTGGTAGCAGTATTTAGAAAACCTGATGCCAAATGAGGTCGATATGAAACTTCTAAATCTGGGTTGTGGAACCAGCCATCACCCAGACTGGATTAACATTGATTTCGAATCTAACCATGCGGAGGTTATCGCCTGTAATTTGCTGGGTGGTATACCTTACCCGGATGATTTTTTTGATGTCGTTTACCATTCCCATGTTCTGGAGCATTTCCCGAGAGCCGAGGCAGATAAATTCCTCGCGCATTGTTTTCGTGTTCTGAAGAAAGGAGGGCTGCTCAGAGTTGTGGTGCCGGATCTGGAGAATATTGTGAAATGCTATCTGGAAAAATTGCAACAATGTCTGGACGGTGTGACATCGGCAAATGATGAGTACGACTGGATTATGCTCGAACTCTATGACCAGGTGACCAGAAACAGGTCCGGTGGAGAGATGGCTGATTTTCTTGTTAATTGTCAACCGGACAAGCGAAATTTTATTCAATCGAGGATAGGCGCTGAAGCCGAAAATTTCTGGGCACCGGTCGATCCCTCCACCACACTGAAGCCTGCCGGCAAAATTCTGCAAAAACTTCGTTCTGGAAAAATTTTCCATATCCTGCGTCAAAAGACTGCCTACTGGCTGGTCTACCTGATAGCTGGGAAAACCAGCGCATCCGGTTTTTCCAGTGGGGTGTTTCGTGCAAATGGGGAAATACATCAATGGATGTATGATCGTTTTTCGCTGGAGCGTTTACTCAAGCAGCAGGGATTTATCGAAGTGCGTATCTGTAAGACAGGCGAAAGCGACATTCCAGATTTTTCCAGATACGCACTCGACCAGTCAGACGGGCAGGCGAGAAAACCGGATTCGCTGTATATAGAAGCGAAAAAGCCGTGAAAACATTAATCCTCAACAGTTTTGATAACCAGGGGGGCGCGGCAATTGCCACCTATCGTTTGCACAAGGGCCTAGCATCGATTTCGGTCGATTCACAGATGCTGGTTCAAATTGGAAAAAGCCGCGACCCCAGGGTGATCACCCCGCTAAACAGGTGGCAGAAGGTTGTCGCTTTGCTACGCCCTCATCTGGATGAATTGGCTACCCGGTTCTATGCAAAAAAGAAGCCTGTTTTGTTTTCCTCGGCCTGGGTTCCTGATGGTATTGCCAGCAGAGTTGGCGAATTGAATCCAGATATCGTTCACCTGTTCTGGGTAAACGCTGGTTTTCTCCGCGCCGAAACTATTCGCAAATTGAAACGGCCAATCGTTTGGACCTTGCATGACATGTGGCCATTTACCGGAGGCTGCCATTACGACGAAGAATGTGGCAGGTTTCGGCAATCTTGCGGGCAGTGCCCCATTCTTGGTTCGAAAAGTGAAAAGGATTTGTCCAGACGGGTTTGGCAACGCAAAAAAGATGCCTGGAGTGGAACACCGATAGTCGTAGTCGCAACCAGTCGCTGGCTCGGGGAAATGGCTGCGGCGAGTTCGCTGTTTGCAAATCAAAGAATCGAAGTGATTCCAAACGGTATTGATACCAGTGTATACAAGCCTGCCGATAAAGCCCTGGCGCGCGATACTTACAATCTGCCACGCGACAGACAACTGATTCTTTTTTCTGCCTTTGACGCGACTTCCGATAAACGCAAAGGCAGCCAGTATTTACTGGCTGCGTTGAAAATATTGGTGCAACAGGGCTGGGATAAGACTGCGGAACTTGTCGTAATAGGAGCTTCCAGCATGGATTCGGGCGAGCTTGGAATGGATGCGCATTTCATCGGAAATCTTCATGACGAAATAAGTCAGGTTTTGTTGTACTCCGCTGCGGATGTTGTTGTTGCTCCGTCGGTGCAGGAAAATCTGTCTAACACTGTCATAGAGTCGCTGGCCTGTGGAACCCCGGTAGTTGCCTTTGATATAGGCGGTATGCCGGATATGATCGATCACAAGAAAAGTGGCTACCTGGCAAAACCGTTTGAGGCCGAGGATCTTGCCGAGGGTATAGCATGGTGTCTGGGTGATGACGCTCGTCAGCAAGAATTATCCGCCTGTGCGCGGCAAACCGTAGAAGATCGCTATGAACTCAGCGCAGTTGCCAGCCGATACCGGGATCTGTACGAGGATATTCTGAAATGACGCAATTACGCTGGTCTTTGTTGAGCGGTTTATGATTACTGGTTCCGGACTGATCGCGAGCGCATTTGCCCCTGGTTTTGCGCACAATGACAAGGTTCACATCTATGCCGCCGGTGTATCAAACTCTGGATGTACAAATTTGGCTGAGTTTTCTCGGGAGCATGATCGACTCGTTGCAGCACTGCAAAAGCAGGCGAAGGTTGAAACCTTTGTTTACTTTGGAACCTGTAGTGTGGCGGATCCTGATGCTGCCGGAACAGCCTATGTGCAGCATAAGCTGGCAATGGAAGCCCTGGTGCAAGCCCATTCCGGTCACATGATACTGCGTCTTCCACAGGTAGCGGGTAAGACGCCGAACCCTCATACACTGTTAAACTTTCTGTACGCGCGTATCTCCCGTAGTGAACGCTTTCAATTGTGGGTGAATGCCAGAAGAAATATTATTGCTATCGATGATGTCGTCGCCATTACCAGGCAATTATTGGCAGGAGACAAGGGTAAAGCGACTATTTTGAATGTTGCCAATGTGCATAATTACCCGATGGCGAGCATAGTGGCCGCTATGGAAAATCATCTGGGAAAAAAGGCGGTTTATGACGAACTGGCCCGCGGAAGCGAATACAAGATAGATGTAGCTGCACTGGATAGTGTTCTCAGGAATGTAGCTATCGACTTTGGTGATGATTATCTCGATAAAGTCATCGCCAGATACTACGACACACTCGCTTATCTCGGGGAAAATGATAGTGAGTGAAATTGACAGTGATCTCAAAAACCGAATCCACCTAAGCGTAGTAACCGTCGTTTACAATGGGGCTCCCTTTCTGGAAGAAACCATTTTAAGCGTCACAGAACAAACTTATGACAACATTAAATACTTCATTGTCGATGGAGGGTCTAGCGATGGGACTCTCGACATAATTCGCAAATACGAAGACAGCTTGGACTCATGGATTAGCGAAGCAGATCGGGGAATATACGATGCAATGAACAAGGCAATACAAGGCGCAACTCCAGGTTATCTGTGTTTTATGAATGCCGGTGATGTTTTTTACAATGCCAGCACGGTAGCCGATGTAGTTGCGGCATTGAATGACCGGGAACCCCAGGTGATTTATGGCGATAGTCAGGTGCGCTACGCGGACGGATTTCTGCGAATGGATCGGGCACTGGCAATCGATCAACTGAGGAAAGGCATGTGCTTTTCGCATCAAGCCACCTTTGTTGAAGCCGAATTGTTGAAGCAGAATCTATTCAATATAGATAATAAGATTGGGGCGGATTACGAACTGTTTTGTCACCTGCATTCCATGAAAGCGGAATTTACCCGGGTGGATGTATGCATCGCTACCACCAGCGCCGATGGTGTATCCGATGAACAAAGAACCTCCAGTATAAAAAGCCATTGGCTGGTAGCCCGAAAATACTGGCCGGGATTGAAAACCGACAGCTATTACCTGGCAAAGATTTTCGACAGTTTTATACGCATGTCATTGCGCAGGCTTCTACCACGCCGGTGGGTCAGCACGCTTGTTCGCCTCAAGTACCAGTAGCAAGCCTCATGCAACCAGAAAAGCCAGCCCAGAAACAGACCATAGTGGTAAGCGCCACCTCTATCGATAACAGCGGTGGCGGCACTATTCTCCGTCAGTTTTTGAAATGGGCGGCTAAAGACAAGCACGACTTCCTGTGTTTTGTGCCCATGGGGATGAAGCTTGAGGCCGGTGATAACATCCGCCTGGTTCCTATCGATAAAAAATCCTGGCTAGCTCGTATATTGTGGGATTCCTGGCAACTCAAATTGTGGCTTGAGAATAACCAGATCACTTATCACAAATTCATCTCCTTGCAGGACACCACGGTAAATATCGATGTCGATCAAATCATTTACCTGCACCAGCCTTTGCCCTTTGCCGGGGTCAGGTGGAACCCGTTCGCTAGAGGGGAGTTCAAGTTTTTCCTCTACCAAAAGTTTTTTGCCTATTTTATTTTCAGATACCTCAGAGCATCGACACAATTTGTAGTTCAGACGAGATGGATGAGCGAGGCACTATCCGAAAAGCATGCAATCGACCCTGCAAGAATCAGCGTAATACAACCAGAAATCACTTTGCCCGACACGGCCAATGCTGATGTGTCAATGGATGCAAGCGACGAATTCTTTCGTCTGCTATACCCGGCTACCCCGATTGTTTACAAGAATCATCGTGTACTGGTAGAGGCATTGCATATTCTGAGCAGCAGGAAGAATATTAGCGCCGTCAGGCTGGAACTGACGCTTAAGGCCCAGGATTATCCGGAACTGGCGCTCTTGGTGAAAAAACTGGGTCTCGAAGACAATATTAATTACCTCGGTGTGTTGCCATATGAGGAATTGATCATAAAATACAAGGCTGCCGATCTGGTAGTATTCCCCAGTTATATCGAAACCTTTGGTTTACCACTAGCCGAGGCGGCCTCTCTGGGCAAACGGATTATTTGCAGTGATACAGAATTCGCCAGGGAAGTACTGAATAATTATGCTGGTGCTGAGTATCTGGGTGCTAAAAATGCTTTGGCATGGGCAAACGCGATTGAAGCTGTATTGAAATCTGGCTCAAGGCCCACCAGGGGAGAGACTGATTTTCAGTATCAGCAGACCTCGGGCTGGAATGACTTTTTCAAATTACTCGAATAACCAATATGGGTCGGGACCTGTAAGTTCTACATGACAACAACCAGCAACATATCGGAATACCAGATCTGCCAGAATTGCATCATGGATACCAGTGATTCAAACATCACTTTCGATGAGCGCGGCTGGTGTGACTATTGCTGTAATTTCGAAAGCAATATCAAGCCCAACTGGCATACCGACGAGCGCGGTCACAGGAAACTGATGGAGACGGCCGAAAAGATCAAACGCCAGGGCAAGGGCAGGGACTTTGACTGCATCATCGGTGTTAGCGGTGGGCTGGACAGTTCTTATACCGCTTATATTGCCAAGGAAGTGATGGGTCTGAGGCCGTTGATCTTTCATGTCGATGCCGGGTGGAATACTGATCAGGCGGTCGGCAATATAGAGAAACTGGTCGATGGGCTGGGTGTCGATTTATATACCGAGGTGATTAACTGGGAGGAAATGAAGGACTTGCAGGTCGCTTTTTTCAAGTCCCAGGTAGCCAATCAGGATATCCCCCAGGACACTGCATTTTTTTCCATGCTCTACAAGTTTGCGCGAGAGCACGGGGTCAAGTACGTCGTCACCGGTGGTAATTACTCCACCGAATGCTGCCGCGAGCCGGAGGAGTGGGGTGCTTACCCGGGCAATGATGAAATGATGATACGCGATGTCCACGCCCGCTTTGGGCAGCGTCCGCTAAAGACTTTCCCCATTGTCGATATATTCACCTACAAGATTTTCTATCGCTATGCGCTGGGTATGAAGGTTTTCAAACCGCTGGACCTGGTGCCATTCATCAAACGCGATGCTGAAGCATTGCTGGAAGAAAGGTTTGGCTGGAAGAAATTCCTGCACAAGCATCACGAATCACGCTTCACGCGGTTCTACGAAGATTACTGGTTGCCACGCAAATTTGGCTTCGAAAAGCGACGCGGCCATTTCGCCAGCCTGATCATGACCGGGCAAATGACGCGCGATGAGGCGCTGGACAGAATTTCCAGACCCGAGTTAAGCGAGGAATTCCTCAAGGGGGAATTTGAGTATGTCGCCAACAAGCTCGATCTCAGCGTCGACGAATTACAGCAGATTTTCGAGGGCGAGAACAAAACCTGCCTCGATTATCGCAACAAGCGCTGGTTGATCGGTTTGGGGGCTTACGCGATGAGCCTGTTCGGCATGGAACGTCGCCTCTACCGATGATTACAATTATCGATTATGGCCTCGGTAACATAAAAGCCTTCGTCAATGTCTACAAAAGACTGCACATTCCAGTGAAGGTAGCGCAGTCCGCCACTGAACTCACCGCTGCCAGTAAATTGATCCTGCCGGGCGTTGGTGCTTTCGATCATGCCATGACGCGCCTCAATGTCTCCGGTATGCGCGAGACGATCGACGAGCTGGTGATGGCACAAAAGATTCCAGTATTGGGGATTTGTGTTGGTATGCAGATGTTGGCTACGGGCAGTGAGGAAGGCAAACTGGCCGGCCTCGGTTGGGTGCCCGGCATCGTCAAAGCATTTGACTCTAGTACGCAGCAAGCAGGCTTGCCTCTTCCGCATATGGGTTGGAACGAAGTGCACCCGCATCCGGCGTCGGGGCTGTTCAGCGGACTGGACTCTAGCGGGCGCTTTTATTTCCTACATTCGTATTATTTTTCCTGCGAAAACAAGGACAATGAAATAGCTTCTACAGCCTACGGCCTCGATTTTTCCTGCGCGGTTTCTTCAGGGCATATATATGGCGTCCAGTTTCATCCCGAGAAAAGTCACCACTGCGGTGTCACCCTGTTGAAGAATTTCGCCGAACTGTGATGTCATGCTGACCCCTAGAATAATCCCCTGCCTGCTGATCCAGGATAATGGTCTGGTGAAGACCACCCGATTCAAGGATGCCAAGTATGTCGGCGATCCGATTAACGCGGTACGCATCTTCAATGAAAAGGAAGCCGATGAATTGGTGGTGCTGGATATCGACGCAAGCGTTCTGGGCAAGGAACCGGATTACCAGAAAATAGGTTTCCTCGCGGCCGAGTGCCGCATGCCACTGTGCTACGGTGGCGGCATAAAAACCGCCGAGCAGGCGAAGAAAATCATCGCGCTGGGAGAGAGAAGGTA
>CAXBMV010000035.1:0-11404 GCA_963976575.1 uncultured Gammaproteobacteria bacterium
ATTATGGGTGGCGTTTCTTTGCTGTACTGTTTCAGCTGATCCAGCGACTCCAGCTGGTCTGCATAGTTTTCCTCGATTGCCGGTATCACGAAATCATCGATTAGCACTATAGCTACCGGACGTTGGTGATAGGTCAACAAGACACCATAGGCGAGCGCACCAAACTGAATGATCATGATGATGAGCAGGTCAAAAATTATCGCCCGCATGGATTTGTTCAGATTGAAAATCATGAAAGTAATCAGCGGGCCGAGCACCAGGTCTACAGCGGCAATCAGGCGCAAGCCCTGCCAGCCACCGTCTACCGAGAAATAGGGCTGCGGATACCAGACGTATACAATCTGGTAAACCAGGTAGGAGAAAATGACCAGGCTCATCGCCAGGTGGATCGCGGTCGCCTTTAATTTGGTGGCTAGTAATGGCTTACTGATATTTATCATAAAAGAAACCCCAAACTGGTTTATGGTATGGAACAGAAAATATAGGTATAAGCGTGAAAAATTTCAATATTTCAACCACCTACAATAAAATTTCGGCCGAATACCACGAAAATCGACTGGAATTACGCAGCGGCAACAATGCCCTGCAAAGCGTAATCGACCTGGACAGGCCGTCTCGCCTGGTGATGAAAAACCTTTGTTACCTGATTGCAGTGCTTCTGTTTATCCCCCCGCCCAGACGCATATTGATGCTCGGAACTGCCGCCGGATCGCTGCTGCATTTCCTGCGGCAACATTACCCCAAATGCGAGATTACCGCGCTGGACATCGACCTTGAAATGATCGAGGAATTCAAGTCGCGGGGACTACTGCCTGCGGCCGACGCCAGGCTCAGCTATGTATTTGACGATGCAAGCCACTATATCGAGCATTGCCAGCAACGCTACGATTTAATCCTGGTCGATATTTTCGATGGCAATCAGTCGCCAGGCTGGTTGCTGCAAAAACCGGTTAACCATCGCCTGAACCAGCTACTCGAAGACCAGGGTGCTATCGCCTGCAACCTGCTGATCGAGAGCGAGCATCTGTTCAACCGCTACTACCGCGATATGCGGCTGATATACAAACAACAAACCCTGTGCGTGGCGGTGGAAGGTCTGGAAAACACCATTGTTTACGGATTGAAACAAAAGCCCGAAGGGCGGGACATGAACAGTTACATGGAGTTGGCGCTGCAGCGATCGCAGGCCGAGGAAATCGATTACATGGAAATATTGGCTGCGATTTACACCACCAATCCGCAGGGCAGTGGTGTCATCTAGGGTAGCTCTGGCCTGCTATTACTGGTTTTTCCCGCCGCCGCGACAATGCGGTGAGTCGGCAACCTGCCCCTGCCGGGCCTGCCATTCCCCGGGTGTCAGGGTATGCAATGCAAGCGCGTGAATCTGCTGTAACTCCTGCTCCAGCGACTTGTTGACCATGCGATGTCGCTTGATCAGCATCTGCTCGTCGAACAATGCGCTGACGATAGTCACCTTGAAATGCGATTCGGAGCCGGGGGCGACGTTGTGCATATGGCTTTCATTCTCAACCTGTAGGTACTCGGCAGCGAAATCCTGGTTGAGTTTTTCTTCTATAGTGGTCTGCATGTTCACGTTATAGCTGCTCCGCTAGGATTTAAGTTTTTCAAGCGTATCCCGGATAGCGACCGAAACCTCTTCCATGGTCTGTATGCGATCATCCGGATCCACCACCATCAATTTCTGCACCAGCAGACTGCTGCGCGCGTCCACCGAATTGCGCACTTCATGCGCCGGCCTGGCATTCCCCTCGAGGTGTTGAAACAATAACGCCATGGGTTCACCGCGGTAGGGGAGTTCCCCGGTGAGCATGCAGTAGGCGATAATTCCCAGCGCGTAAATATCGCTGCGCAAGTCGGCTTCCAGCCCCTTCGCTCGTTCGGGTGAAATATAAGCCGGTGTACCGATAATTGAACCAACCTTGGTCAGTGTCGCATCGGTATTGGTCGAGGCTGAGGCTATGCCGAAGTCCACGACTTTAACCAGCCCGGAATCGTCCATCAGTATATTGCTCGGCTTGAGGTCGCGGTGGATCACATCCTGACGGTGTGCGGCAGCCATGCCATCGCTAACTTGCACCAGAATTTCCAGGGCTTCTATCGGTTCAAAAAACTTTTTCTCGCGCAGGTATTCATCGATACCGCGGCTGTGGAAATACTCCATCGATATGGCACAGAGATTGTCCTGAAAAAGCATATCGTGTATGCGGATGACATTGTGGTGACTCACTTTTCGCGAATACTTCACCTCGCGCAAAAAGCGTTCACGCGAAGCTTCCTCGGCGGTCAGCTCGGGGTGCATGAATTTCAGGATCAGCGGTTCACCCACCATTTCATCTTCGGCGAGCATGACCCGACCCATCGCACCGCGTCCTATTTCCTTGTCGATACGGTATCGATCCAGCCACAGATCACCCTTCTTCATATCCTCGATGTTTAATATCGCGGCAGTCTTGCCGGGCGCAGCAACTGGCTGAACCTGATCGGCGGTCTGGTTGCCCAACATGGTATCTTCGATTTTCAGCAGTCGCGTATCGAAATACTGCTCGGCATCGACATCCAGCTCGCTCAGCTCATATGTTTCGGTGAGTTGCCTGACGACCTGCCCCGCGGTATCGCGCACGGTCGCCTGTAGTTTTGGTACCGATGACATCAGCTTGTCCCTGACATCGGCGGCATATTTTTTCGTGGCCAGCTTGCCTATGGTTTCCAGTGCCTCGCGCTGCACCAGCGCTTCGGGCATTTTCAAACAGAGGAACGCAATTTCCAGACCTTTGCTGAAACCCAATTGAGCGATCGCCTGGAGCACTGCAACCGAAGATTCAGGCCATTTTTCGATCACTTTCTTCAGCAGCCCCATCGAATCTCTTTGCGCGGATTTACCGATTGCCTCGATCGCGTTTTCGCGCACCTGCCAGTTTTCATGCAGGGCGTTATCCCACAGGGCTTTCAAATCGGCAGGATCACTGCTTTGCGCAGCCAGCTGCTGCGCATTGTCGCGCACAAACTCGTTGGTGTTTTCGCATAAACCCTGCGCCGCACTGTAGAGCCGGTCGTCACCAAACTTGCGCAGGCATTTAATCGCCTGCTCCTTGCCCCACCATTCCTGCTTCTCCAGTCCCAGAAGAAATTTCTCCAAACCATCCTGGGTAACGTAACGCACCACCAGTTTGATGAATGTCTCGCGGTTTTCATCCGATTTCGAAGTTGTCCAGGCCGCCAGTTTGGGCACCAGTTCTGCGTTGGCCTGAGCGCGTAATATTTCCATGGCGAGTTCATGCTCTACGGTAGACATGGACTCGATGTGCGGCAAAAGTATCGATGCATCGAAATCGACCTTGAGGCCCTTCAGGGCTTTGAGCGCCTCGATCACAACCGTCTTGTTAGAGTCACCGAGGAACTGGCCGATGACCTGGGCAACACGTGCCTGTTCAACCTTGCCGAGATAGCGCAGCAACATGATTCGCAGTGACGGATTTTTAATCGCAGCGGGATCTACCAACAGCGCGTCCAGATCCAATGGCAGTTCCGATTTCTCGGCCATTTTTATCAGGCGTTCGGCATAACTGGTTTCCAGCTTGAGTGCATTGCTGATGATCAACTCGGGGCGCCGATTCTGGATTTGAAAACCGAGTATGTCGATGATTTCCGGTTTGGATACGTCGCTCAGATGCAATTTCTGGAACAGTTTGCTGGGATTGATTTGCGTCGACTGTGACAGCATGGTCGCGGCCGTAGTACGAATATTGGTTTCATCGCTATCCAGACTTTTCAGGAAAAGTTCCTCGCTGCTGCCCTCGACATGCTCCAGGCAGATCGCCATGAGGACTTCGCTATGGGGCGACGAAGTTTCCGGGATGACTTCGATCAAACGTTGCAACGACTCCTTGGCCGACTGGCGTATCTTGCCCGTCAGGGCAATACCCTTGTCGCTGTCCAGATCCTTGCAATCAAGAAACTGTTTCAGCGACCGGTTGAATAAGATAGAGCCTAAAACCGCCATGTTTTTATCGTATAAGAGCCTGATTATTAGCCGAAGGCATAGATACCATTGTTATCGGCCGATTATAGCCATAAATTAACGCAAAATCGTTGCTGACACCTTAATTAAACGATCGCCAGCCTCAATGCACCTTCTGGCGTTCGAAACTGAACTGCCCGTTTGGCCCCATCTCTACGGAGATTCGGTCTCCTGCGCAAAAATCACCCGAAAGTAGCGACGTTGCCAGCGGGTTTTCGATCAACTGCTGGATGACGCGTTTTAGCGGGCGCGCGCCATACACCGGATCAAAGCCTAACTCGCCGAGCTGATCCAGCGCCGCTTCGCTGAACAGGATAGCAATATCCATATCCTTCAGTCGGTCACTCAAACCCTTTAGCTGAATCTGTGCTATGTCTCGGATCTGCACCTGGGTTAATGGGTGGAAAACCACGCTGTCGTCGATACGATTGATAAACTCCGGTCGAAAATGCGCCGAAACCTGCTGCATGACCGCCCGCTTGATCTCTTCGTAATTCTGATCACCTGCCATCGCCTGGATCTCGGTAGATCCGAGGTTCGAGGTCATAACAATAACCGTATTGCGGAAGTCAACCGTGCGCCCCTGACCATCGGTCTGCCGACCATCGTCGAGTACCTGCAACAGTATATTGAACACGTCAGGATGCGCCTTTTCGATTTCATCGAGCAGGATGACCGAGTAAGGACGACGACGCACAGCCTCGGTCAGGTATCCTCCCTGCTCGTAGCCGACATAACCGGGGGGAGCACCAACCATGCGCGCGACGCTGTGTTTTTCCATGAATTCGGACATATCGATGCGCACCATGGCATCCTCGGTATCGAACAGAAAATGCGCCAGCGCCTTGGTTAATTCGGTCTTGCCAACACCGGTGGGGCCTAAAAAGAGAAAAGAACCGTTGGGTCGCGATGGATCCGACAGGCCCGCGCGCGAACGCCGAATCGCATCGGCAACCGCTTTGACCGCCTCTTCCTGACCGACCACACGCTCACCCAGCCGTGTTTCCATTTCGAGCAGCTTCTCGCGTTCCGAACCGAGCATCTTGGAAACCGGAATCCCGGTCCAGCGAGAAACCACCTCGGCAATTTCCTCTTCGCCTACCTTGTTGACCAGCAGTTTCATATCCTGCAGATCAACCCTGGCGGCCAGTTCCAGCTGTTTTTCAAGCTCGGGGATGCGCCCGTACTGCAGTTCCGACATACGCGTCAAATCACCCGCGCGTTGCGCGGTTTCCAGATCGAGGCGGGCCCGCTCCAGTGCTTCCTTGGCGTGGGTGGCTCCCTGCAATGCAGCCTTTTCCGCTTTCCACACTTCATCCAGGTCTGAATACTCGCGCTCCAGCTTGGCAATTTCATCTTCCAGCGTGTCGCGTCGCTTCTTGCTGGCGGCATCGCTTTCTTTTTTCAGCGCCTCGCGTTCGATCTTGAGCTGGATAAGACGTCTTTCCAGCCTATCCATGTCTTCCGGCTTGGAATCGATTTGCATGCGGATACGGCTTGCCGATTCGTCGATCAGGTCGATCGCCTTGTCCGGGAGTTTTCGATCGGCGATATAGCGATAGGACAGGGTTGCGGCCGCGACTATGGCAGGGTCGGTAATATCGACACCGTGATGGACTTCATAACGCTCTTTCAGGCCACGCAGTATGGCGATGGTATCTTCTACGCTGGGCTCTTCCACCAGGATCTTCTGGAAGCGACGCTCCAGCGCTGCATCTTTTTCGATGTACTGGCGATATTCGTCCAGAGTGGTCGCACCGATACAATGCAACTCACCGCGCGCCAGTGCCGGCTTGAGCATATTGCCCGCGTCCATCGCACCCTCGGCCTTGCCCGCACCCACCATGGTATGCAATTCATCGATAAATAAAATAATCTGCCCTTCCTGCCTGGAAAGGTCGTGCAAAACCGACTTCAGTCGTTCTTCGAATTCGCCGCGAAACTTGGCGCCGGCAATCAGGGCGCCCATGTCCAGCGAGAGAACGCGTTTATTCTTCAGACCTTCGGGTACTTCGCCATTGATAATACGTTGCGCCAGGCCGTCGACGATCGCGGTTTTACCAACACCCGGCTCGCCGATTAACACCGGGTTATTTTTGGTGCGTCGTTGCAGCACCTGAATGGCACGTCGAATTTCTTCGTCACGACCGATCACCGGATCGAGTTTGCCCTGTTCGGCGCGCTCGGTTAAATCGATGGTGTACTTATCCAGTGCCATGCGCTGATCTTCGGCATTGGCATTGTCGACTGCCTGACCACCGCGAATTTCCTCCACCGCGGATTTGATGGCCTTGCTGTCTGCATTGGCCGCAATCAGTATCTGTTGTAGCGGTCCTTTTTCCTCCATCGCCGCGAGCACGAACAGCTCCGAGGAAATAAACTGGTCCTTGCGATCCTGGGCGAGTTTGTCGGTGACATTGAGCAACTTGCCCAGCGCATTGGAAATATGCAGATCACCGCTGGTGCCCTCGACACGAGCCTGCTTCTCCAGCAATTCGCCCAGCTGCGAGCGCAGCAGATTAATATTGACGCCAGCGCGGGTAAACAACGGGCGTACCGAACCACCCTGCTGATCGAGCAGGGCTATCATCAGGTGCACCGGTTCGATGAACTGGTGATCGCGGCCAACAGCCAGCGATTGTGCATCGGCGAGAGCATCCTGAAATTTACTGGTTAATCGATCCATGCGCATCGATTCAATCCTCTTAAATGTTTAAAACAGACTCATTAGATAGGATTGATATGGCTTAATTCAAGGCTGCGACTTGATCCAGATCAAGGAAGCCATGCGTCCGCTTTGGCCATCGCGACGGTAGGAATAGAACAATTCTTCATCTCCAAAACTGCAATGGGGGTCGCGAGAAACCGCCCCTATCGACTGCTGCCTCAGCGTGAGTTCGGCCAGGCCGGGCAGGTCGCAAAGCCAGTGACCCTCACCATGGCCCTTGAAGCAGGCATCCGCATCGACAGTGGATTGCAGGAATGCTTCGCGCACTTCATCGCCCACCTCGAAGCTGGGCTGGGTTATCCCCGGACCTATCCAGGCCAGCAACTGATCGCCGCTCGAGCGCATGCCAGCGAGGGTTGACTGGATCACACCGGCCTGCAAACCGCGCCAGCCGGCATGAATCGCTGCCACTTCATCGCCAGCCAGATTGGTCAGCAGAATCGGCAGGCAATCCGCGGTCATCACCACTGCAACCCTGCCTTCTTCCCGGGTAATCGCCGCATCGGCATCGCGGCAATCATCGTCTTCGAGGATTACCGCCTGCCTGCCATGGGTCTGGTTGATCCAGCTGGGCTGCGCCGGCAGGTCGGCCTGGCGCAACAACAAACTGCGATTCTGCTCCACCCGGCTTGCTTCGTCGCCAACGTGGGCGGCCAGGTTAAAGCTGTCAAAAGGGGCCACACTGACACCGCCGCTACGCGTCGTAGTCAGCGCCTGCACGCGCGCCGGAGCCGGCCAGTCGGGACGAATGAATTCAAGCATGTTCATCCTCTATCAAGGCCTGCAGTAAATGCTCGAAATCATCCGGCAAAGGCGCTTCGAAACTGACCGGCTGACGACTGCGCGGATGCTCAAAACTGAGCTTCTGTGCATGCAGCGCCTGGCGCTTAAACCCCTGGATCTGACTCCTCAACAGCTCCCCGATTCCGGCAGGCATTTGCAGACGCCCGGCATACAGGCTGTCACCCAGCAGGGCATGGCGAATATGCGCCATGTGCACCCGAATCTGGTGGGTTCGCCCGGTTTCCAGTTGCACCTTCACCAGGCTGTAATGACGAAACTTGCGCGCCACCTGAAAATGGGTCAACGCGGGTTTACCTTTCTCCTGTACTGACATTTTTTTGCGGTTTACCGGGTGCCGTGCAATTCCGGTTTCTATGCTCCTGCCGGCGGTAATCACGCCCAGAGCAATGGCGATGTATTCACGCTTCACGCGGCGTTGTTGTAATTCTTCCACCAGCCAGTTATGCGCACTTAAGTTGCGCGCCACCATCATTACCCCGGTAGTGTCTTTATCGAGGCGATGAACTATGCCGGCACGCGGCAGTTGGTCCAGCTTCGGATCACGTTCCAGCAAGCCATTGACGAGGGTGCCATCGGCATGCCCGGCGGCGGGATGCACCACCAGATTGGCCGGTTTATTGACGATGAATATATCTTCATCTTCGTATAGAATTTCGAATTCGACGACTTGTGGCTTATCCTCGATGACGGCCTGCTCGGGGACATCAAGATCCACCAGATCGCCATGAAATACCTTTTGCTTGGACTTGCAGGGCCGATGATTGAGATTAACGAAACCCTGAACTATCCAGTCCTGGATTTTGCTGCGTGAATAATCCGGCAGTAATTGATGCAGGGCCTGGTCGAGGCGCGAGCCCGCCTGATGGTTTTCGATCTGGAACTGTTGCTGAATTAATTTCATCGACTGGTTATACTGTTTGTTGGCCCGGTCGGCAAGCTCGACCAGTTTGAGACTCTTAGAATTGTTTTCCATGCGCACACTTGTATTTTTCCTGATGATTTTCACCTTGATCGCCTGCGGGCCGGTCAAGGAAGTCGATGTTACCGCCAACTGGACTGTCGAGCAGTTTTACAATGAGGCCAAGAACCAGTTAAACAAGGGTAATTATTTAACCGCGATCGAATACTTCGAAACCCTGGAATCGCGTTTTCCGTTTGGCAAGTATGCCACCCAGGCACAGATCGATGTCGCCTATGCCTATTTCAAATACGATGAACCCGACTCCGCGATTACCGCGCTCGACCGATTTATCAAGCTGCACCCGCGCCACGAATCGGTCGACTATGCCTATTACCTCAAGGGGCTGGTCAATTATGAACGCGGCGGCACCATCCTCGATATCCTGCAGGAACGCGATATATCCGATTTTGACAAGAACCTGTTGCTGATCAGCTACCAGGACTTCCGCCTGCTCACACAGCGCTTCCCGAAAAGCCGTTACCGCGACGATGCACACAAACGCATGGTCTACCTGCGTAATCAGCTGGCCAATGCCGATCTAAAAATCGCGCGTTACTATGCCTCGCGCCAGGCATGGGTTGCAGTGGCAAATCGCACCCGCCTGATATTGCAAAACTACCAGGGTTCACCAGCGATCAGGCAAGCCCTGGATATGCAATTGCAGGCCTACCAGCAACTGGGGCTGCAGGAACTGGTGAACGACACCCGGCGCATTATCGAACTGAACTACGGCAACAATTCCTGACCCGACCCCTTATCTGCTTTGCAGATACAAGATCAAAATTAATCGATTTATTTGATATGAATAAATCGGCAAACTCCCTCTATTAAATTTATACCCAAATCAAATTTACTTATAGAGGTTGCGGTGTTCAGCAAAACAAAAGAAATTTCGCTGGTCGACAAAGACGATAAAACGCTGCTGCGTCTGAATCTTGCGCTGGAATCGATGGATGCGCAGGCGCGTGTCGCCTGGGCCCTGGAGTACCTGCCGGAAACCCAGATAGTATCTTCCAGCTTCGGCATCCAGAGCGCTGTTACGCTGCATTTAATCACCCGCCTGAAGCCGCGAATTCCAGTCATTCTGATCGACACCGGCTATCTGTTTGCCGAGACCTATCAGTTTATCGATAGACTCAGCGAACAGCTGGATTTGAACCTGCAGGTTTACCGACCGATCCGCTCTGCTGCCTGGCAGGAGGCGCGTCACGGCCGGCTATGGCAGGAAGGCAAGGCGGGTATAGATGAGTACAACCGCAGCCACAAGGTGGAACCGATGCAGCGAGCCCTGCAGGAGCTGCAGGTGGCTACCTGGTATGCCGGACTGCGCCGCGAGCAGTCCACCAGCCGTGAATCTCTGCCGGTGTTACGCCTGCAACAGAATCGCTTCAAGGTGCATCCACTGATCGACTGGAGCAAGCGCGATATTCACCGCTATCTCAATCAGTACGATCTGCCCTATCACCCGCTTTGGCAAAAAGGCTATCAAACGGTAGGCGATGCGCACAGCAGCCAGCCTTTGCAAACGGGGCAAAGCGAAGAGCAATCGCGTTTTTCCGGGCTTGTTCGGGAGTGCGGATTACACCTTTAGCCGGCGGTATTGAGGATTAATTTGGGTGCCGCGCAATCCCCTTTGAGCAGGTCGGAAAATGCCTGTGCACCCTGCGCCAGCGGTCGCTGTTCGATCCAGTCGAGGCTGCCGAGCGCTCCGCTGTATAGTTTCCCGAGGGTGACCTGCAAATCCAGCGGCGTGTAGGTATAGGTGCCGATGAAAGTAATTTCGCGCAGCGTCATGGCGCGTACGTCCATACTGCCCTTGCTGTCCATCAACCCGATATGTACCACCACACCGCCGGAGGCAACGGCGCTAATCGCTGCATCACGGGTGGCGGCGCTACCCACGGCGTCGAAGACAAACTCGTAGCTACCCGGTTGGGACGCCTCGACTAGCGGGTCAAAAACCGTCAGGTCGCAGTGCGCCTCGACGCTGGCGCGACGCAGCGGATTGGTTTCGGCAATGCTAACCCGTTGCACACCTTTATTCTTCAGCATCAATGCGGTGAGCAAACCCACCGATCCTGCGCCAATGACCAGCGCAGAGGCTTCACTGAGTGGGCGTGCAGCCGCGCGCTCTGCCAACAGGATCGCGTGCAGAGCGGTAGCACCCGGCTCGGTGAGCGCCGCATGGGCACTACTCATGTCGTCGGGCACTTCGATCAGGTTGCGTTGCGGAATCGTGATTTGCTCGGCAAAAGCACCAGCGCGGTACATGCCGATCAAGTCACGCTCGGCGCAGAGATTTTGTCGGCCACCGAGGCAGTGCTGGCATTTCCCGCAGGTAATCAACGGGTTGAGCACCACCTTTTGCCCGGGCCTGTCCCCCTCGATAACTCTGCCGACGGCTTCGTGGCCGAGGATTAGCGGCGGAACGCGGCGTTCGTCGTGGCCGAGATAGGCGTGCATATCCGAACCACATATACCTACCGATTCGATTGCGATCAAGGCATCACCGTCTGCTCGATCTGGCTCGGGCTCGTCGCGGTAAGTCATTTCTTTGTTGGCAGTATAAACAAGCGCTTTCATTTGGCGCTGTAACCTCCGTCGATGGCCAGTGTCTGGCCGGTAATATAGCTACTGGCCGCAGACGCTAAAAATACGCTAAGGCCAAATAAATCGTCAAGCTCACCGTTGCGTCCAATCGCGGTTTGCTGCGAGGCGCGGTTGCGCGATTCGTCGCTGTCGAAAACCGGAGCGGTCAGCTCGGTGGGGAAGAATCCAGGCGCCATCGCATTGCAGCAGATTCCGTAGCGCGACCAGGCTTCCGCCATGGCGCGGGTCAACTGGCAGACCCCGCCCTTGGAGGCGCCGTAAG
>CAXBMV010000036.1:0-11323 GCA_963976575.1 uncultured Gammaproteobacteria bacterium
ACCCCCACCATGTCAAGGTGGTGCTCTAACCAACTGAGCTACGCGACTTTAATTCAGGTCGGGTATTCTACCTCAGTAAATGAACTAATCAACCCGCTAAAAGCCTTTATTTTCAGGGCTTTCAACGATTGAGCAGAATCTTGAGGAATTCTTCGAAGTCAGGCCTCGAAGCGAATATCAATCGGCAAAAAAACCAATCATCTTGGCCACGCCACGAGCGAATTCGGTTTCCAGCGGAAACGACAACATACCCATCACCGTATACCCCAGTAGCCAGGGCATCACATAAAAACGCAACATGAAGAAAAACCAGGCCACGTAAAGCGGAACGAATGGTTGCAGCAAAAAGCTGGGGGTAATTGGTTTAAACCCCTTGATAATCGGATCGGTCGATTTGACAAAAAACTTCATGAAGAAGAAGGAGCTGTCTTCGGGCAGAAACATACCCATGGCAAAGCGACCGATCAGGGTCCACATCACCATACCGAGCAGGTAATCGATTATCATTATCCAAAATGGAATACCTTCAGCCACAAACACACTCCTCAATCAGTCAGGGCGCCATTCTAGCGCAGGGTCCTGAAGCCCGCATAAAAAAAGCCGGGGCTTAGACCCCGGCTTAATATGGGTACTACTTTATTATTAGTGCGAAGAACTCAACACGGTATCACCAGATGGCACACGAATTTCGTCTACCATGGCCTGGATCTCCGCATCGGGCTCAGGTGTTAACAGCGATACAACCACCATCAGTACCAGGCTTATCGGCATGCCGATAATCGCGAAACGCAGGTGATCTATGCCTAACCAGGGCTCGTTACCGAGGAACGCCGGAGCGACATAGTAGAGGTAAGCACTACCCGCTATGAAACCACCCGCCATACCGGCAAGCGCTCCCTGTCGATTGGCACGCTTCCACCAGATACCCAGCACGATCGGGAAGAACAGACCGGATGCGGCAAAGTCGAATGCCCAGGCTACTGCCCCGAGAATACTGGTCAGTTTCAGACTGGCAACGAAAGCACCAGCTGCACCGATAGCCAGCAGCAATACTCGAGCAACTACCAGACGCTTCTTGGTATCCGCGTTCGGGTCGATGATCTTGTAGTACAGATCGTGTGACAGAGCGTTGGCAATCGCCAGCAGCAGTCCATCCGCGGTAGACATCGCAGCCGCCATACCACCTGCAGCCACGAGGCCGGAGATAACATAGGGTAGACCTGCAATTTCCGGCGTCGCCAGAACCACGATATCGCCGCGCATAAAGAACTCATTGAGTTGCAATATACCGTCAGCATTGGCATCGATGATTTGCGCAAACCCCACATTACTCCACTTCTGGATCCATTCCAGCGCCTGCACATCGGCAATCGATTTGCCGATAATACCGGTTGCCAGCTCAGGATCGAGAATCTGCAGCTTGGTAAAAGTCGCCAGTGCAGGTGCTGTGAAGTACAACAGGAAGATGAACATCAGCGACCAGGCCACCGATTGACGCGCTGCTCTTACCGAGGGCGTGGTGAAGTAACGCATCAGAATGTGCGGCAAGGAAGCGGTACCCGTCATCATACAGAACACCAGGGTAACGAACTTCCAACTCGCCATGGCTGAATCACCCGCCGTCGCAAACGGCACCGTCAGCGCGCGTAAACCACCCGCGGCACCTTCGACTGCTGGCAGGGTTGCCATGTTGTGCAAGGCTTCCAGTTCGGTGATACGGGCTACCGCATCGCCATAAACAAACTGGGGAATCAAACCAAAACCCTGCTTGTTGGACATCCAGAATACCGGCACCAGATAAGCGATGATCAGCACTATGTACTGCGCCACCTGAGTCCAGGTTACCGCACGCATGCCACCGAGCATGGAGCACAGCAATATCCCCAGCAGACCAAACCAGACCCCGACTTCAAATGGAATCTGCAGCGCTCGCGCGGCGATTGTTCCGGTTGCATTGATTTGCGCGGTTACATAAGTAAACGACGCAACTGCAAGCACAACAACACCGAAGAAACGCGGCAGGTTGCCACCGTAGCGGGTTCCGATGAAGTCAGGCACCGTGTAGCAGCCAAACTTGCGCAGGTAAGGCGCCATCAGCGAAGCAACCAGGATATAACCCCCGGTCCAGCCCACCACGAATGCGAGGTAGCCGTGTCCACCGAAGTAGATACCACCAGCCATCGCCACGAAGGATGCACCCGACATCCAGTCCGCCGCAGTAGCCATACCATTGAAAACGGCTGGAACCTGACGACCGGCGACATAATAGGCGTCGACCGCCATTGTTCTGGAAAGCCAGCCAATGGCTGCGTATATAACGATAGTAAAAGCAACGAACAGAATGCCGATGGTATCGGCGCCCATGCCCATTTGCTCGAGAATTGCCATCAACAGCACAAATACCAGGAATCCCCCGGTATAGAGTGCGTAAACCTTAGGCAGGTTGTCTATAAAATCACCTTTAATCATGGCTAATCCTCCTCGGCGAGGCCGCAATCGCGGTCGATATTGTCCTGGGCCTTAACAAACCAGAACAATGTTATGACGAACACAATTTCGGAACCCTGCGCGGCCATGTAAAAGCCCAGAGGCCAGCCGAAGAAATCTATCGAATTCAACGAAGAAGCGAACCAATGAACTACAAAAGAGAAAATGAACCAAATTGTGAGAGTGATAAACATCAGCGTTCTGGTTCTTTGCCAATGCTCCGCTCTCCTGGAAGTATCTCCACTCATACATCCCCCTATCTATGTAAAGAAAACAAACGTTAAAATTATGGTTGTGCGTAAGATTTATGACTTATTTTTATCGCAATCATAATATGCCCAGAAATTTTGGCATTTGCCAGATAAAAACCCTAGTATTGCCGGCTTATGTGGCCGTTAAGGTCAATTCCTCGGCAAAGCCCGCAATCACTGTTACATTTGGTAACGAATGGTTAGAAATCACGTGAATTCCGTCAAGATCGTCGATACCTATATCAAACCCCTACTGACCCGTAGCTACTGGCAGATGCTGGCCGACTACCTCGGCATAGGTCGAAAAAGACAACTGCGCAGGGTTTCCGACCTGGATTCACTGGCTGAGTTTATCAATAGCCGGGCCAGTCATGTTTCCCAGACTGCTCTCTACGGATACCTGCGTACCCGGGCGGGCACGCGATTTCCGGAACTGTTTGAAAACCCGGACATACTGCTGTCGATCAACATGGCGAAATGGCATATCTGGCTAGCCTGTGTTTCTGATCTGAGTGTCTTCAGCGGGCAAAGTCTATTTCAGTCAGGCCAGACAGATGAAACAACCGTTCAAGCCATAATGCCGAAGGCCCTGCAACAGGTGCTCGACGAGATCGGCGTTCCCGAAGAGGCCGGCGTCGACTTTGCCACTGCCCGGGAAAAAGTGGTTCAGCGTATCCACAGCTGCGACTGGAGCTTGCAACGCGACGACGATAGCGTCTTCAGCCAGAGCCCGGAAGCACTTTATTACTGGGCACCGATTGCGGACGAGCTGAAAACTCGAGACGAAGCCATTGTAAAAAATTCTGTGCGCTATCGATGGATAGAAATCCGGCGCAGCGCGCGCAAGCTATTCGATTACGAAGTCCTCGCACAAAGCGTGGAGAAAGAATCCAGCGTCTAGCGCATTCCCGCCAAAGCCTGCACCATCAAATGTGACAGGCTGGTTTTTTGCTGCCCTGCGGCATCGAAGTTATCTTCACTCAACCAGGTTTCGAACACCGCCCTGGCAGTTGGCCATTCGCGGTCGATGATCGAAAACCAGGCAGTATCGCGGTTACGTCCTTTATAGATGAGCGCCTGCCTGAAGATCCCCTCGAATGCAAAACCCAGCCTTTTCGCTGCCCGGCAGGAAGGAATGTTCAGAGCATCGCATTTCCACTCGTAGCGACGATAACCAAGCAGGTCGAAGACTTGCTTCATCATCAGATACATAGCCTCGGTGGCAATCGGCCTGCCCTGAATAATGGGTGACAAATGGATATGCCCAACTTCGATCACGCCACTGGGCGGGGCGATACGCAGGAAACTGGCCAGGCCAACCGCCTTACCACTGGCCGAGTCTAAAATAGCGAAGAAACAGGGATCGTCACCGAGACAAGTAGACGTCATCCATTCGCTGAATTCCGCCAGCGATGCAAAAGGACCATAAGGTAGATAAGTCCAGTTGCGATGTTCGAGGTCAAGACTGAAAGCCTCGTACAAATCCTCAGCATGGCTTTCGATACTTGCAGGTTCAAGTCGGCATAACCTGCCCTGCATGTGCGCACCGCGAGGGTGTTCTGCTGGCTGCCAATCGTCCATTGCAAAGCCGATTGCCTGCCCCAACTCATTGATCCGTTCGCTCACATCTTTTTCCTGCATAAAAGGGATTGTTCAACTTGTCAGGATTTGAGTACACTGCCCATCGCCTGACACCGCGTTCAAGTCTACAAGTTAAGGTGTCAAAGAGGAATTAACCAATGCTGATGTTAGACGCCGATCAAGTACTTAATAGCCTGTCGTTCACCGAGCTGGTGGACGAGCTCGCGACCATGCATCTGCAGCCGATCGGACTGGTCGATGAAATGCTGATGAAGTCCAGCGATGCGGATGGCGACCCGGCCCATTTCTTTATTCGCAGCGGCTGGCAAGCGGGTAAAGCCGTTGGCGCCAAGGTTATTACGATATTCCCGAAGAACAATGAGACACGCGAATATCCGTCAATCCAGGCGGTTTACCTGTTGTTCGACGGCGTCAATGGTAGCCCCATCGCCTGCCTCGACGGTACCGCGCTGACCTGGGTCAAGACAGCCACTGACTCGGCGCTGGGCAGCCGCCTGTTGGCGCGCGAAAATAGCGAAACCATGTTGATGATCGGCGCCGGCGAGATGGCGCCACACCTGATCAGCGCGCACTGCCAGATTCGCCCCTCGATAAAGCAGGTAAGCATCTGGAACCGCACCGCAAAAAAGGCAGAACTGTTATGCCAGAAGCTGTCCGACCAATTCAGCGGTATCGAGTTCATCAGCTGCGATGAAATTGAGGCTCCGGCCAGACAAGCTGACCTGATCTGTTCGGCCATCGGCTCGCCCACGCCGGTGATTCAGGGCGCATGGCTCAAACCGGGCTGCCATGTCGATCTGGTCGGCGCCTATACCGCGGAAATGCGCGAGGCAGATGACGAATGTCTGCGCCGTGGCAGTCTTTTTGTGAATGCCCGGGAAACCACCATTGCGCATATCGGTGAATTGATGATCCCGCTGGCCGAAGGCACCATTACAGAGAATGATGTGTTGGCTGACCTCTCCGACCTGTGCCAGCAACGCCACCACGGACGCAGCAGCGACGAAGAGATTACCCTGTATAAGAATGGCGGCGGTGGGCACCTCGACCTGATGATCGCGCGTATCCTGCACGGGCATAAGCTATGACCACAACGGATATCCAGTTAAGCGACATAGTCGCGGCGCGCCAGCGAATCTCGCCGCATATACATGCATTGCGCATTAGCGAATCGCCCTCGCTGACAAAGCAGTTCGGCAGTAGCTTGCTGCTGGCCCACGAGTACCAGCAAATTACCGGTGCCTTCAAGTTACGCGGCGCGATGAACTCGGTATTGCAGCTGGACAGCAAAAAAACCAAAGGCGTTACCGCTGTATCTACCGGTAACCACGGCAAGGCCCTCGCCTACTCTGCCAGCCAGGCTGGCATTCCCTGTATCATCTGCATGTCGAAACTGGTGCCACAGAACAAGCTCGAAGCGATCCGCGCGCTTGGTGCGGAAACCCGCGTCATAGGAAACTCCCAGGACGAAGCAGAAATCGAAGCCAATCGCCTGGTGCGCGAAGAAGGCTTTACCATGATCCCGCCATTCGAGCATCCGCATGTGATTGCAGGTCAGGGCACACTTGGCCTGGAAATGCTGGAACAGGTAGCCGATGTCGATACGCTTTTGGTGCAACTATCCGGTGGCGGCCTCATATCCGGTATCGCGCTGGCAATAAAACTACAGAAACCGGGGGTCCGCATTATCGGTCTGTCGATGGAGCGCGGCGCCGCCATGGTTGCCTCGCAGCAGGCGGGCAAACCGGTTGAGATCGAAGAATTATCGACGCTGGCGGATTCGCTGGGTGGTGGTATCGGACTCGACAATCACTGGACTTTCGATATCGTACGCGACTATGTCGATGATCTGGTACTGCTCAGCGAGGAAGAAATCGCCGAGGGTATCCGTCATGCCTATTTCAACGAACAAATCGTGCTCGAGGGTGCCGGCGCAATTGGTATAGCTGCATTGATCGCCGGTAAGGTAAAACCCGGTGAAAAAACCATCGCCCTGTTAAGCGGCAGAAATATCGACATGGCGTTGCACCACAAAATCATTAATCGTGAGGATTACCAGCTGTAGCATGGCCGATATCAGGATACTCACCGAAGCGGAACTACGCGGCCAGATCCAGCTCGACCTGGCCGCCGTAGATTGTGTCGAACAGGCTTTCCACGCGCTCGCCACACGGGCGGTGGTAATGCCGCCGATCATGCGTCTCGACATACTCGAAAATAATGGTGAAATCGACGTCAAAACCGCTTACATACCCGGTGTCGATAGCCTTGCGATAAAAATCAGCCCCGGCTTTTTCGACAATCCCAGCCTCGGTCTGCCAAGTGTCAACGGCCTGATGGTTTTGTTCAGCACGCGTACCGGCATGGTCGAAGCGCTACTGCTCGACAATGGTTACTTAACCGATATCCGTACCGCGGCCGCTGGTGCAGTCGCCGCCAAATACCTCTCCCGTGCCGACAGCAGCTCGGCGGCGATACTCGGCGCCGGAGTACAGGCCGGGTTGCAACTGGAAGCGTTGATGCTGGTACGCAATATCGAAAAGGCAAGCATCTGGGCACGCGATCATGACAAAGCCAATCTGGCCGCGCAGGCCCTGAGCAAAAAACTGGGCATCCCGGTTAGCGCCTGCGCCAGTGTCGGTGAAGCCACCGCCGAAGCCGACATCATCGTTACCACCACACCCTCCACCAGCCCGATACTGATGGCCGAACATATCCACGCCGGACAACATATTACGGCGATGGGATCGGATGGTGAACACAAGAATGAAATCGATGCGCAGATAATCGCGCATAAGGTCCGCTATTTCTGCGACCGTCTGGCGCAGGTTGAAAAGCTCGGAGAATTACACCACGCACTGGAACAAAAACTGATTGCACCAACCGATTTTCCGGAACTCGGACAGGTCATCGCCCATCAACGCCCGGCCCGGGAGAACAGCGAAGACATAACACTCTGCGATTTAACCGGTACCGGCATACAGGATACCGCCATCGCTAACCTGGCTTACCATCTTTGTCGCCAGCACCAGGCTGGCACCAACTTTGAGACTTGAAACATGCCCAAGAATGCCAAACTGAATTTCACTCTGGATGAATACGCCGCCAGGCTGAAAAAGACCCGTGCTGCCATGGTAGAAAAAGGAATCGATTGCCTGGTGGTCGTGGACCCCAGCAACATGGCCTGGTTAACCGGCTACGATGGTTGGTCTTTTTATACCCACCAATGCGTCATAGTGCAGCACGACGCGGAACCCATCTGGTGGGGACGCGGCATAGATGCTCCGGGCGCGGTGCGAACCACTTACCTCGATGAGGACAATATCCTCAAGTACCCGGATCACTTCGTGCAATCCGATGTCTGCCATCCCATGGATCACCTCTGTGAAACGCTGGCCGGGATGAAGCTGGATAGTGGCAGCGTCGGTGTGGAAATGGAAAATTACTATTTCTCTGCGGCGGCATTTCGCTCGATGCAAGCCCATTTACCCAGGGCAACGTTTGTCGATGCGACCGCGCTGGTAAACTGGCAGCGCATCATAAAATCCGAACAGGAACTCGGTTATATGCGCAGCGCCGCACGCATTGTCGAAAATATGCACGCGCACATCTACGACATCATCGAGCCCGGTCTCGCCAAACATGAACTGGCAGCTGAAATATTTCACAGCGGTATCAAGGGAGTTGGTGAACACTGGGGAGACTACCCGGCGATACTGCCGCTGCTGCCCACTGGCATGGATGCTACCGCAGCGCACCTCACCTGGGATAACTCAAAGCTAAAAGCAGGTGATATTACCTTTTTTGAAATCGCCGGTTGCCACAAGCGCTACCACTGCCCGCTGTCGCGCACCATTTCACTGGGTAAACCACCACAGAAATATCTCGACGCCGAGAAGGCGGTTCTCGAAGCAATGCACGCGGGGCTGGAAAATGCGCGCCCGGGCAAACACTGCGAAGATGTTGCCATTGCCTTTTTCGACACCCTGGAAAAGCACGGCTTCAAGAAGGACAATCGCACCGGCTACTCCATCGGTATGTCTTATCCGCCCGACTGGGGCGAGCGCACCATCAGCCTGCGGCGTGGTGATAAAACCGAGTTACGCGAAAATATGACTTTCCATTTCATGCCTGCGTTATGGCTGGATGACGGCGGCCTGGAAATTACCGAGTCGGTGGTGATCACCGAGAATGGATACGAAAGTCTGGCCAATGTTGAACAAAGATTACTGGTGAAATAGCGATGTCGAATCCGATTTCTACAACGATCGATTTCGATCGCAATGGCTTGCAGCATGGTTTCCTCAAGCTGCCCTACTCGCGCAATGATTCCGCCTGGGGTTCGGTGAATATTCCGATCAGCGTGGCGAAAAATGGCAACGGCCCGACCGCTCTGCTTACCGGCGCTAATCACGGCGACGAGTACGAGGGTCCAATTGCATTGCACCACCTCGCCAACAGCATCGACATCAACAAGGTGAACGGGCGGGTTATTATCATCCCGGCGATGAACTACCCTGCTTTCCTCTCGGCGACGCGGGTATCACCCATCGACCAGCTGAACATGAATCGTATTTTCCCGGGCACAGACCGGGGAAGTGCAACCCTGGTTATCGCTGATTATTTTTCCAGCGTGCTGTTGACGATGGCCGACTACGTGCTGGATATACATTCGGGTGGCAAAACGCTGGAGTTTCTTCCTTTTGCGACCTACCACGAACTGGAAGACAAGACTCAACAAAAGGCCTGCGAATTAGCAACCAAAGCATTTGCCGCGCCTTACCATCTTCGCCTTATCGAAATCAACGCCCTGGGCATGTATGATACGCAGGCCGAATCCATGGGTAAGATATTTGTCTCCACCGAACTCGGTGGCGGCGGTAGCAGCACACCTTATACTGCAGCGATTGCCAAGATGGGCGTACACAACTTTCTGGTACACGCGGCTATACTCGACGAGCCACCGATCCAGCCCGACGAGGAATGCGTGGCTCTGGATATGCAACAGGAAGGTGCCTATGTGTTTTCGGAACACAATGGTCTGCTGGAATCCTGCGTGCAACTGGGTGAGGCGGTGAATAAAGGCGACCTGATCGCGCGCATCTATTCCACCGAACGAACCGGTAGTCGTCCGGTCGAATACCACGCCGGAAGTGACGGCATCATCATGGGGCGGCATTTTCCGTCGCTGATCAAGATTGGCGATTTCATGAATGTAATCGCTCAAGTCATTGAAGATTAATAACAGAACGAATTTTACTTAAAGGAAAACAAATGAAAGTACATCACATCGCGCTACCGTTACTGGCCCTGGTACTGGTCGCATGCAATAAACCCGAAACCGAGGAAAAAAGTATGGCAGTGGACAAACTCGAAACCGATTACGACCGTTATAGTTATGGCCTGGGCATGATGATTGGCGAACGCGTACTCAAGCAATACGGCGAAGTCGACTACGACTTGTTATTACAGGGCATGAAATCGCAGCATCTGGCAGAGACTACGCTGCTGAATCTGGAAGAAGCAACCGAAGCTTTGAACACCCACGCAACCAAGGTGCTCGAAGAGCAAAGCGCCGAAACCCGCGTCGCAGGTGAGGCTTATTTGAAAGCCAATGCCGACAAGGAAGGCGTTACCGTTACCGCATCGGGCCTGCAATACTCAGTGATTACCGAGGGCGACGGAGCAAAACCGACGGCCAGCGATGAAGTCACCGTGCACTATCGCGGAACCCTGCTCGACGGCACTGAGTTCGATAGCTCTTACTCACGCGGTTCACCAACCACCTTCACTCTCAACCAGGTCATACCCGGCTGGACAGAGGGCGTGCAGTTGATGAATGTCGGCAGCAAATACCTGCTTGTGGTTCCCTCAGATCTGGCCTATGGCGAGCGTGGTGCGGGTGGTTCCATCGGTCCACACGAAACGCTGATCTTCGAAGTCGAGTTGATTGAAATCAAAAGTTAAGCATTGAAGTCCGCTGTTAACGCAGCGGACTTTTTTCATGCCCGACCACCCCCATTTCATCCGTTTTGCGCCACTGCTGTTCGTCAGCCTGTGGAGCACCGGATTCGTGGCTGCCAGGTACAGCATGGATAGCGCTGATCCTTTCGTTTTTCTGTGCCTGCGCTTTTCTTTAACAGCCCTGGCGCTGGTTCCGATACTGATATGGTTTAAGATTCCGCTACCGAAACGCATCTGGGCACACCGTCACGACATGGTCACCGGCGTGCTGCTGCATTGCTGCTACCTGGGCTTCCTCTTCTGGCCGATCAAGAATGGCATGCCCACCGGCATAGTCGCGATCATCATCGGCGTGCAACCGATATTGACCATGGTACTGGCCAGGCTGTTTATCGGTGAATCCTTGAATCTGCGCAAGGCTTTGGGTCTGGCCATCGGTTTTGTCGGCGTGGCCACGGTCATACTCGGCAAATTTGGTTTCGCGCTGGATCCTGGCTCAGGTCTTGATTATGTTGATCTGGGCATGTGCCTGATCAGCCTGTTTGCAATAGCCTTCGGTGTGTTTTATCAAAAGAAATTCAGCGACCAGTCAAACCTGATGGCGAGCACGCTGGTTCAGTATCTGGCCGCGTCCATCGCCACCGCCGGTTTCGCCCTGCTGTTCGGTGAATCCTGGGTGATCGACTGGAGCAGTGGCTTTATTATCGCGCTATCCTGGCAAGTATTCGGGCTGTCCATCGCTGCGGTAGTGATACTCATGTTTATCATCAAACTCGGCGAAGCCGGACGCGTTTCCAGCATGTTTTATCTGGTGCCACCACTGGTAGTGGTCGAAGCGCACTTCCTCTTCGGTGAAACTCTCGGCATTATTTCCATCCTCGGCATGCTCATGTGCGTCGTCGGGGTTTACTTCGTCAACCAGCGCACAGTGGCCAAAGTCGTCTAATATCTGCTATATAAGAGGTTTGGCACATGGAAGAGACGCTATGAGGTATATACCGAAAATACTTTCTGCCCTG
>CAXBMV010000037.1:0-11254 GCA_963976575.1 uncultured Gammaproteobacteria bacterium
ATTTTCAGCGCCAGTTTCAAATTTTGCGGCAGTTCAGCAACCTGGTAATAGAACAGGCCAATGCCTTTGAACTGGACCAGCCGGGAACTTACGACGCCATCGCGGTCGGCGCTTCGGTTGCCGAACTGCCGCAAAATTTGAAACTGGCGCTGAAAATCGGTGGGCGCATGTTTATTATCCTTGGCCACTCGCCGGTAATGCAGGCGTTACTGATCAGCCGGGTTAGCGAAAATGAATGGATTACGCGTTCGCTATTCGAAACCGATCTGCCGCGGCTGCATCGCGCCGCCAGCCAATAAGCGCGGGCGCAGTCATGGATGCTGTACAACTGGCAGAATACCTGCAACAGAACAGCCCGCTGCTGGTCGACGTGCGCGAACCCTGGGAGTTCGAGGTATGTCATATCAATGGCAGCGTGAATATTCCGATGGGGCAGATCCCCCAGCAACTGGATTTATTCCGCCAGTCGAGTCAGACAGTGGTGATCTGCCATCACGGTGTACGCAGCCTGCGCATGATCCAGTACCTGCAACAGCAAGCCATCGTAAACCTGATCAACCTCGATGGAGGGGTCGATGCCTGGGCTCGTCAGGTCGATAGCGACATGCCCCTGTATTAATCGTATCCCAGTTTCTTTATAATTTGCGCCACCCGGGTCCGACTCAAAATATATTCATGAAAATTATCTCGAATCACATTATCTTAGCCACTTTGCTGCTTGTCAGTAGCCAGGCGAGCGCGCAAAACCTGCTCGACATCTACCGCCTGGCGTTGAAACAGGATTCCGAGTATCTCATTGCCGAGAGCGACTTTCTCGCCACTTCGCAAGCGGTACCGATCGCGAACTCGGCCAGAAAACCGCAGCTATCTTTAAATGCCCAAACCACCCAGGGGCAATCCGATACCGCGGTTCTGGGCACTAACAGCTACGACAGCACCGGCTATTCACTCAACTTGACGCAAAACCTGTACAACAACGATACCGATGGCCTCTACAAGGTGGCCGACGCGTCCACCAGGGCGCAACTTGCTTTGTTGCAACAAAGCAGGCAGGGGCTGATGTTGCGTGTCTCGGTCACTTATTTTGATGTTCTCGCAGCCCAGGACAGCGTTGAATTTGCCCTCGCTGAACGCACCGCCATTGCCAGGCAACTTGAACAGGCGAAAAAACGCTTCGAGGTCGGCCTGATTGCGATTACCGATGTGCACGAGGCGCAGGCACGCTTCGATAGCGCCGAAGCACAGGTAATCCTGGCCAAAAACATACTGGAAAATGCCTTCCAGGCCTTGCAGATTATAATCGGCGAACCTCCATCGCGGCAGTTAGCTCGAATCGGTAGCGGCCTCGAACTGGCATTGCCGCAACCGGCAAACACCCAGGACTGGGTGGACCTGGCGATGAAAAATAACCCGGCGCTGCTCGCCGCCCAGGCCAATTTGAAGGCCGCGCGATACGAACGCGACCGTCTCGCCAGGGCAAACTATCCCAGCGTCGACCTGGTTGCCAGATATGTCGGCGAGAAAAGCAATAACGTCGTCTTCGCTGCGGCCCGGAAGAGTGATTTGAGCGTCAAGATCGAAATGAATATGCCGCTTTTCACCGGCGGTCGCATCGATGCTCAGCGCGGCCAGAGTGAATCCGCGCTGCAGTCGGCAAAGTACGCGATCCAGCTGCAAAACCGCCTGGCCGCGCAACAAACCCGCATCGCCTACCTCGGCGTGGTGTTCGGCATCAGCCAGGTGAATGCACTAAAACAGGCCCTGGATTCCAGCAATATCGCGCTCGAAGCTACCCAGGCTGGATTTGAGGTCGGCACGCGCACCTCGGTGGACGTACTCATTTCGCTGCAGGAAACTTATCGTGCACAACGCGATTATGCCTCTGCCCGCTACGATTACCTGATCAACCTGCTCAAGCTGAGACAGGCAGCAGGTATCCTCGAGGAAGCCAATTTAGAGGGGATTAACCGCTGGCTGACCCCCTAGACTTCGATGAAAAAGCGGGGTCCGGTCGAATTTAGCACGCGCGATTACCTGCATCCGAGGCACTGGTTGACCTGGTGCGCATTCGGCTTATTGCGCCTGCTTTCACTGCTACCCTATCGAGCCGGGATGTTCGCCGGACGATGCATCGGCGGCATCATTTACCTGATCGCGGGTTCGCGCAGAAAAGTGGCCGATATCAACCTGCAACACTGCTTCAGCGACAGCAGCGCGGCCGACCGAAAACGGATCATTTTCCAGTGTTTTCAAAACATCGGCGTATCGCTGATGGAAATGGCGATGTGCTGGTGGTGGTCGGACGAAAGGCTGAAACCTCTGGTAGAAATCCAGGGGCGCGAACACCTCGATGCAGTGCTGGCCAGTGGTCGCGGCGCGATACTGCTGGCAGGGCATTTTACCAGTCTCGAAATCAGCGGTCGCCTGTTTGCCCTGTCGATGCCGCTGCAAGTCATGTACAAGGCGCAAAGCAACGATTTATTCGACAAATATATATACGCCCAGCGCAGCAGTTATTTCGTCAATACCATCGACCGAAAAAACACGCGCCGACTGATCAAAGGCATCAAGGATCAAATTCCAACCTGGTATGCCCCTGACCAGGATTTTCGTCGCGAAAAGAATGTGTTTGCCCCCTTCCTCGGCGTAGCCACAGCGACGATTACCGCGAGTTCACGCATCGCGCAATCCTCTGGCGGTGCGATGCTGCCGTTTTATCCGGAACGCAAGGCAGATGGCTCCGGCTATATCCTCAGGATCGACGCCCCGCTGGAAGATTTCCCCAGTGGCGACGATTTGCAGGATGCCACCGCGATCAATCGCTCTATCGAAAAGTATGCACGCCTGCATCCGGAAAACTATCTTTGGATACACAAGCGCTTCAAGACCCGCCCCGCTGGCGAAAAGGCCTTTTATCCGTGAAGGCACCGGCATGATTGCAAAATCACCCGGGCTGTTATACCGACTGCTTTCGCTACCGCTGCTAATCGTCTGGCTGCTTCATGGGCTAAAACACGGCAGGGCTTACCTGGCCATGCGCAGCCTCGGCTTCGCCGGCAGCAACAAGAGTCCGGCCATCTGGTTCCATGCCGCCTCGGTCGGCGAAGTCGAAGCGGTAACACCGCTGATCCGAGCCTGCCTCGATCTGGGCGAAAAATTAATCGTAACCAGTTTCACTGCCACTGGTTACCAGGCAATCCGCAGAAATTTTGCTGAATCGGTCGAAAGCGGTGTCATCCCCTTCGATTTTTACTTCAATTGCCGCCATTTTTTTCATCAACACAGCATCAAGCTTGGACTGATTATGGAAACCGAACTCTGGCCCGAGCTGCTTTATCAGGCTCGCCGGCATAATATTCCGCTGTTGCAGATCAATGCCAGGCTGTCACAAAAATCTTTATCTGCGGCTGCCCCGATACGCCGCATTCTGAAAACTACGTTGGGCTATTTTTCGAAGATACTGGCGCGCAGTCAGATCGACCGCGAATGGCTGTTACAGCTCGGTGCCAGAGAGGAAGACATCAGCGTACTGGGTAACTTGAAGTCTGTTGATAGCGATGCCCCGAATCCAGCACGCCTGCTCGATAACGACTATGTTCTGCTCGCCTCCAGCCACGCCGGCGAAGAATTGCAATTCCTGCAGTCGAGACCTGCGCTGGGCTGGGACTGCCTGATTGTCATTGCCCCGCGACATCCCCAGCGCAGCCGCACGATCCAGTCGGAAATGGATAGTCTCGGCCTGCGCTACGCGGTGCGCAGTTCAGGCCAGACTATCGATCAGGACACTCAGGTCTATCTGGCCGATACGCTGGGTGAATTGAAAGCACTGATGGCGCACGCACGCGTGGTCGTCATGGGGGGGTCTTTCGATAATACCGGAGGACACAACCTGATCGAACCTGCCAGCCTGGGTTGCGCAATCATCACAGGCCCATCGGACAGCAATATCGTCAATGACATAGCCATGCTGGGCGATCACAAGGGCTTGCTACAGGTAGGCGACATTGCTGCCTGCTGGCAGCAGTTGCAACGCTTAATTGCGGAGCCACAACGCGCTGCCGAACTCGCGCGCGAAGCAAAGAGACGGCTGACGCAACAAGTCGACGCAACTGCCGTTTACCTCGCCGAAATCAGACACTGGCTTTAAGCGGTTTTGGCCTGGTAGCCATCCATTAACGCTTGCCAGTCGTCGGAGTAATAATGAATACCCTGGTTTCGATCATACTTGTTCAGCGAGCGTTGCAGGCGGTACAGGGGTCGCCACTGCCAGTCATCAAGGCGTTTCACCAGACGGGCTCGGTCAAAGTCGATAATGTAAAACCGGTTGGCGCTATCCACAAGGATGTTGCTGGCATTTAAATCCGCATGACGGATTCCGGCAACATGCAAACGCTTGATTACTAAACCCAGCTGATACCAGTCGCCCGGTTCGAGCAATGAATTCGCCAGGCGTTCCGCCAGGGTTTGCGTATCCACCAGGTAGCGGGTCATTATCGCGGCGTGATAATAGAATCCCGTTCTGGTGACGCAGGCCGCCACGGGTTCAGGGACCGGAAGGCCTGCTGCCTGCGCCTTCAACAAAATCTGCCATTCGCGCCAGGGCCGACTGCGGTGCTTCCCCAGCCATAAATATTGATCGGTAAACAGTTTCCGCACCAGACCACCACGATAATAATGGCGAAGAATGACCTGATCATCGCCCAGCTGGATTCTGACGCTGCCCCCTCGCCCGCCCGCGATAGCCTGGTAGCCAGGTTTCCCGACCCAGTAGGCGGGCTCGAAATACTGACTTTCAAGCAGCTCTACGCTGTCCTGGTTTTGCAACAGGTAAGTTTTCACCGGGTTAGCGCGACTTCCATGCCCAGCTCATCGCGCAGCGGAATAGCTTGCCTGGCGGACAGGTTCACCAGGCTTAAGCCTTCCTGCGACAGGCCATCGATACTGACTTCGCTAATGCTGGATTCGCTGATCATCGCATCGCTGGACGTAATTCTGTGGTAATGCGGGGTATAACCACTCCACAAACCGGTATCACTATTAATTTTCTGTTCCCAGAGTACGCGCGCACGCTGACCTACATGCCTTGCCAGCTCGCGTTTTTTTAGCTCGGCTGCAAGCGCGTGCATCTCTCGATTCCGCGCTTTGCGTATCGCCATATCGACCTGATCCGGCATTGTGGCGGCTTTGGTTCCGGCACGCGCCGAAAAACTGAAAATATGCATATGACCAAACCCGGTTTTTTCGACAAACGCCATGGTTTCACGCCATTCTTGTTCGCTTTCACCAGGAAATCCGGTAATCAGGTCGGTCGTAATATTGAAATGTGGGATAGCCTCGCGCGCCCTGTCCACCAGGCGAGAGAATTCTGCGGTCTTGCAGCGTCGAGACATGCGACGCAACACCGTATCGCAGCCACTTTGAATCGGTAAATGCATATGCGGCATCAGGCGATCATTATTAAACAACTCGAAAAAATTAGCGGGTAAGTCCCATGGTTCCACCGAGGCCAGTCGAATTCGCGGTATCCGGGTATGCTCGAGGATTTCATTCAACAGCTGGTAAAGGCTCGAGTTGATATCGCTGCCATAGCCTCCGACATGCACTCCGGTGATGGCAATTTCCTGCAAGCCTTCCTGGTGCAAACGATTGATTTGCGCGACTATATCTTTGACACTGCGGCTACGTTCGGCACCACGCGCCAGGGTCACGATACAGTAGCTACATCGATATCGACAGCCATCCTGCACCTTGATAAAGCCGCGGTGCCGCCCCCGCAACAACAATGCATTCTGTTGAGCTGGCGCCTCACCCTGGCTTGTGACTCCGACAAATGCCAGCGTCTTCTCGACCAGTTCTTCCTTGTGCTGATTGCCAACCACCAGATCAACACCAAGATAGTTCTTAACCTTTTCCGGATTCAGGCTGGCATGGCAACCGGTAACCACAAGACTTGCGAGCGGGTTGCTACGTTGCAGGCGCCCGATTTGCTGGCGTGACTTGCGATCTGCCTCGGAAGTTACCGCGCAGGAATTGAACACCACCACGTCGGCCTCGGCCGCGTCGGTAGTCACCTGGTGTCCAAGCATCATGAACTCGCCCGCCCAGGATTCCACCTCGGCTTCGTTGAGTCGGCAGCCCAGAGCCTGGAAATTAATATTCACCCAGTCTTCTTCCCATCAAAAAAATCGGGCGGATTTTAACAAGAATTATCCTCGCAGGAGAGGTATTTTTGAATCTCTGGCAGCACTGGCGGGAAAACTCACCGATTGGGGTCTGTGCCGGGATCAGGCAACCCTGATAGAAGCACTGTCCGATGCACCCTTGTTATCGAGCCACGAAATACTGATCAGATCACCCTTTTTTCCCGGTATTTCGAATGACAGGTAAGGGTTTTTGGAAATCGAAGCGCCCCAGAAAGCCTCCATGACCACCCGATTGTTACGCGTCGCTATGACTTCACGAATGTAATGCGGGCGTATACGTTTTCCGGTGTTTCCTGCTCTGCTCTTACCGTTTTCCATGGGGTGGCTAATAATGCATTTCACCGTCACCATCTTATCGATTAGCAGCGCACGAATCTTGATACTACGTTTCATTTGCCTAAGCCTCGCAACTGGAAAGGCCGACTCGCACCCTGCGGCGACTGGCATACAACTGCCCATCGGCCTTAACCACAACCAGCAAATCGCTGGATTCGTTCAGACGAATACGAGTAGAAACATAATTTTGCGACTCGTAGAGACGGAAATAGGCGGTAAAGGGAGCGGGATTGCGCTCCACCACAAGAGAGATAGACTCGGTGTTGTCATGTCCGGAACTGATTCTTACCGGGACCACGCGGGCATCCCTGGCGATTGGCGGCGCCTGTATATCGATAAGGTCGCTGTCAATGGTGTCGCTACTACCGAGCAGCTCGCCGAGGGCAGCCGGGATTTCCCGGGTACTAAAGGCTTTGATGGGGTATGCAGCCAAAGCGCTCACGGGCTTTACCAGGCCCAGCAGGGCTGTCTGCACAAGGCTTGCTTGCAATAATGTTCGTCTGCGCATTTCGCGTTTACCAGTTTGCCGGGGATTAAACTATTCCCCCGCTGTATCGGCGGTTTTGAGAAATACTTAATCCCGCCGGACTCTGGTTTCGAACAATGGCGTATTTTGCCTACTTCGGCAGTAACAGTAGACGTTTCTCACGTGCGCGGGATTCGGTGGCGAGATCTACGCCGCTGGAGTTGAGAATTTCATCGTAGAGGCGTATCGCCTGTTTTGTATTGCCATTAAGGCGGTGATATTCAGCCTCGGCCATTAATCGCAGCGCCGGGCGTTGCAGCGACCTATAGATTTCAGACAATTCAAAATAGATTTGCTGGCGCTGCGGAAACTGGGTTTCCAGACCACGCGCAATCACCAGTGCCGTTTGATTTTGTCCGACCTGTTTTAACAACTGCAACAAGCGCATAGACAGGATGTAGTCTCCGGGAAAAATATCGAGTAGTCGCCGATAAACCTGCTCGGCCTCGGGGACCCGCCCGAGCCGCTCGAGGTTTTCTGCAAAAGCGATGCTATACCAGAGGTTTTCGCTGTCCTGTTGATACAGCTCCAGTAACAGGGCCTCGGCCTGCGCGTACTTTCCAGATTGTATATAAGCCAGCGCCCGCAGGTAAGGGCTGCCCTGAATCGGCAGGGGATCGTTACTGCTGTACTGCAAAAAATCCTTGAACAGCGGGAAGTCATCGACCTGATCATCGACTACCATGGTTTTTCTTACCCGCGACATGGCCTCGGCAACGCGGTTGCTGCTCACCGGGTGGGTGCGCAAATATTCGATATTACCCAATTCCGAACTGCCCGAAAGCTGCCCCATGATTTTAAAAAATTCGACCATGCCGTTGGCGTCGAATTTCGCATTTTGCAGTAACTCTATGCCAATGCGATCAGCCTCGTATTCGTTTTCGCGGGTAAAGTTAACCATTGCCTGCTGGCTTCCGGCAACACCACCGTAAACTACCGCAGCACCCAGGTTGGAATCGACACCACCGAGTAACAAGCCGGCGAGAACCGTCAGCATCACCGCGCTATTGGCGATGCTCCCTTTCTTCATCAGGTCCAAACCATGCATTAACTCAACATGCGCTATTTCATGCGCCAGTACCGAGGCCAGTTGATGCTGGCTATGCGCCTCGCGTACCAAACCCCGGTTAACGCCAATATAGCCTCCGGGTAAGGCGAAGGCATTGACCGAATCATCCCTGACGATGAAGAACCGGTAATCGCGCAGGCGCTTGTCGATCCCGGCGAGCAGGCGAAAACCCAGATCATTGATATAGCGATCGACCAGAGGGTGGGTTTCGATCAGATCCCGGGCGAGCAGCTTGTTGTATACCGATTCACCGAGCGCTTTTTCACGTTCAAGATTGACCGTGGCGAGTTCGCCAAGATTGGGGAGTTCGGAAGTGGCTGCCGTCGCTGGCGTTACCGGCAGCAATAGCAGCGCAAGCCAGAGCGCCCCGCTGACTGCGAATAGTCCGGTGAAAAAATTGTGACGGCTTGATTTCATTTAGCTGGCTTGATTGGCAGAAAAAATTGTTTGGATTATACTGACGGTTCGACTTCCCAGTAGTACTTAGGTTCGGCGATACCTGCACAGCATGTCAAGAATAAAAGAAATTACTGTCGCCGACCTGTCCCGGCATATTCTCGACGAGGAGCGCTTTGACCTCGTTGATATCCGTACACCTGCAGAAATTGAACGCGGCGTATTACCCGGTGCGAAAACGCTGTCCATGCACCTGGTTCCGCTGCGACTGGACTTTTTCACCGAATCGCAAAAACAGGTCGTAATTTATTGTCGTACCGGCAGCCGCTCGGCGCAGGTATGCCGGTTTTTAAACCAACAGGGCGTCTACAACGTCATCAGCCTTCGCGGCGGTGTCGTCAAATGGGCTTCGGGAGGTTTGCCGCTGGACCCCGAACCTGCCGGCATTATTGCCTAATCGACTAATGAATCCGACGCTTGCTGTGGGACTTGCCTTTTAAAAGTGGCTGTCATATAACTGCCCCGCATAGCATAATACCAGCCTGATAATCAACGGATCCTAAAATGGCAGAGTACAACCGAGAACTAGACGCCTCCGGCCTGAATTGCCCCTTGCCGATTCTGCGCGCGAAAAAGGCACTCAGCGACATGGAGCGTGGACAAACCCTGCGCATTATCTCCACCGATCCTGGCTCGGTGAAAGATTTCGAGGCATTTTCCAAGCAAACCAACAATCCGTTACTTTCCTCGGCCGAGGAAGGCGGAAAATACGTTTTTGTATTGAAAAAGACTTGAATCGCCACTAATCACTTTTTGAAGATTTTTGCAGGCACGGCGTCAATTCTTCGACGAATTGTCCAGGATGCCAGCTGGCAATGGGCAAATAGTGATTTTTTTTCGAGTTTCTCCTGCATATCCAAGTTGTTATTCGTGCAATTAAGACTCAACCATAATAAAATTTTGGGTTTGGCGTAAACCTTTACACGCGTATTCGCGGTGAACTATCAGAGGCGACAGTGGAATTATCGGGTTCGGAAATAATCATCCAGTTCTTAAAGGACGAAGGCGTTAAATACCTGTTCGGATATCCGGGCGGTGCGGTACTACATATTTACGACGCGTTGCAAAAACAGGACGCGGTGACCCATATCCTGGTGCGCCACGAACAGGGCGCTACCCACGCGGCCGATGGCTATGCCCGTGCCACCGGAAAGCCCGGTGTTTGCCTGGTGACTTCCGGTCCCGGCGCAACCAATGCGGTAACCGGTATAGCGACGGCTTACATGGATTCGATTCCGTTGATCGTGATTACCGGGCAGGTTCCCAGTCACGCGATTGGCACCGATGCCTTCCAGGAAGTCGACGCAGTCGGTGTTACCCGGGCCTGCGTTAAGCATAATTTCCTGGTCAAGGATTTGAATAAGCTCGCGGAAACCCTGAAAAAAGCATTTTACGTTGCCACCACCGGACGTCCCGGTCCGGTCGTGGTCGACATCCCCAAGGACATTACCGCACCGCATATCAAGATACCCTACAAGTATCCAAAGAAAGTCGAGATGCGCTCCTACAATCCGAACCTGATCGGCCATCCTCGTCAGATCAAGCGTGCTGTCGAACTCATGCTCACTGCCAAACGCCCGGTAATTTACACCGGCGGTGGTATTATCCTGGGTGATGCTTCCCAGGAACTGCGCAAGCTGGTGCGCAAACTCGGTTACCCGATCACGCAAACCCTGATGGGGCTTGGCGCCTATCCTGGCACAGACCCTCTGTTTATCGGCATGCTCGGCATGCACGGTACCTACGAAGCCAATATGGCGATGCACGAGTGCGATGTACTGGTTTGTATCGGCGCGCGCTTCGATGACCGCATTACCGGCGTAACCAGCAAATTCTGCCCCTATGCACAGGTTATCCATGTCGATGTCGATCCGGCCTCGATATCGAAAACCATTAATGCCGACATTCCCATCGTCGGTGGCGCCAAGCAGGTAATTAACGAGATGCTGAAGCAACTCGACAAAACCGAGGCGAAACCCGATAAAACGGCGATCAATAAATGGTGGAAGTTGATCAAGTCCTGGCAAAGTCAGAAGAGTTTTGCTTACGAAACAACCGAAGGGGTAATACAGCCACAGACGGTAATCGAGGAATTGTACAAGGTCACCAAGGGTGACGCCTATATCACCTCCGATGTTGGTCAGCACCAAATGTATGCCGCCCAGTTCTATCCCTTCGACGAACCGCGTCGCTGGATTAATTCCGGCGGACTCGGCACCATGGGATTTGGTTTGCCCGCGGCCATGGGGGTCAAGCTTGCCTTCCCCAAAAAGGACGTTGCCTGTGTCACCGGTGAAGGCAGTATACAAATGTGTATCCAGGAGCTTTCCACCTGCCTGCAGTACGACATTCCCGTCAAGATCATAAACCTGAATAACCGCTACCTCGGCATGGTGCGTCAATGGCAGGAATTCTTTTACGAGAAGCGATACTCCCACGTCTACATGGATTCGCTGCCGGATTTTGTCAAACTCGCAGAAGCTTACGGTCACGTCGGCATCAAGGTGGAAAAGCCAGAAGACCTGCACGACGCAATGAAAGAAGCCTTCGCCCTGAAGAATCGCACTGTATTCCTCGATGTCATTACCGACCAGGAAGCCAATGTTTACCCGATGATTTCCTCGGGCAAGGCGCACAATGAAATGGATATCTCTCCGCTACAGC
>CAXBMV010000038.1:0-11245 GCA_963976575.1 uncultured Gammaproteobacteria bacterium
GTGATATCCGCGTCTGCGCGTCGGCGAGGTGGCCTGCGACCTGTTCATGCGGTGCATTTATTACCGGGATTCCGCATTCCATGAATCCTTCCAGCGCCGGGTTACAAAAACCACCGCTTAGCGTGAATACCCGATCCACGCCCTTTTGTTGCAGCGCTCGCGCCAACAGCATGCCTCCGCGAATTTTCACCTTAGCCTCATCAAGCCTGGTTGGGATTCATTATCCAGCAGTACGCTGGCATCTATATTATTGATATCAGGAAAACCCAGTTGCGCCAGGCTGATGTCGATCTGCGTGACCAGCAAATTCATCATTTCGCATAAACCGGTGTAACCGCGCGCGCCTATGCCATACATCAGCGGTCGGCCGACAAAGACGAAATCTGCGCCCAGTGCCAATGCCTTGACCACGGCTTCGCCGTTGCGCACGCCGCTGTCGAATAACAGCGGATAATCATCGCCAACCGCGGCACGGATGCGTGGCAGCATTTGCACCGCGGCCGGTGCGCTGTCGAGCTGGCGACCACCGTGGTTGGAGACATAAACCGCATCGATATCGCTGTCGCGCAGGCGAACCGCGTCGTCGGCACCGAGCACACCCTTGACGATAAGATTACCCGGCCAGTGCTTGCGCAGCCTTTCCAGAAATTGCCAGTCGACCTTGCCGCGCGCCTCGTTGCGCTTGAACTGGCGGTTGCCGCTGGCATTGACATTGGCCAGTTTGGGCACGCCGTTTAACAAGGTGCGGATAGACCACTGCGGGTGCGTGGCAAAATCAAAAAACTGTTTCGGCCCTATGCGGATAGGCGACTGAAAGCCATTACGGTGCTCGCGCGGTCTGAATCCGATTTCCGGCACGTCGACGGTAAGAATCAAATTTTCATAGCCGCATTCCAGCGCCCGGTCTACCAGGTCGAAAGCGACTTCCTCGGACTGGCCAACGTAAAGCTGGAACCAGGCATTGGCACCGGCGCGTTCGCGCGTGGTCTCTATATCACTGGAAGCCATGGTCGACAGGCATAGCGGAATATCGTATTCGAGTGCAGCCCGCGCCAGCATCGCGTCGGCGTCGGGCCAGGTCAGGTTGCACATGCCCATCGGCGCGATACCAAAGGGCAGCTTCCAGGTTCGCCCGAACAAGGCTTTTTCCAGGTTGCGTTTTTCTACGTTGATGAGTACGCGCGGCAGCATGCGAATCGCGTCGAGCTGGCTGACGTTGAAATGATTGGTGAGTTCATCGCCGGCGCTGCCGTCGACATAGTCGAAAATAATCCTCGGCAGTCGCCGCTTTGCAAGACGGCGCGCATCAGACAGGCTGAATATTTTTCTTGTCATTCGATTCCGTTAAGGTTCATCGCCAGATTGCTGTTTTATAACATGCCGCAGCTCGTACCGGTAGCGGATGCAGACAACCAGTGGGCAATCACTTGTTATCGCTGTCTTTTGCCGATTTTTTCGGCGACTTCTGGCCGGTGATGCCTGCGGTCAGCGCGAAACGCATGGCCTCATCCATGCCCATTTTGCAGGGCGTCAGGTTTTTGCGCGGGATCAACAGCGTGAAACCGCCGATCATATAGCTCATCGGGATATACACCAACTGGCTGTCCGGCTTCTGGAAGCTTTCCGGCAGGCGCGAAGCATCTTCCTGGGTGACGAAACCAATCATTTCCATGTTGTTGAAGTTGACTATGACCACCTGGCCGAAACCATCCTTGTTCGGCGAAAAGAAATCAAACAGATCGCGGATCGCGCGGTAGACGCTGCGAATAAACGGCAGGCGGTAAAGCAGCTGCTCGCTGAAGAAAAATAATTGCCGCACCAGTACCGCTTTCATCAGCAGGCCGACGCAGAAAACCAGCACCAGCCCGGCTATTGTGCCCAGACCCGGAAAATAAAGCGTTTCCGGCAATACCCAGCGCAGCGCGCCACCCATCATCTGTTCCGAGGTCACCGCCAGCCAGTAGAGCAGGTAAATGGTCAGAACCACCGGAATCAAGGTAAAAAAGCCGGTGAGTATGGTTGTGCTGATCGATTTGAACATAAGTCTGAAATTCCGAGTGGCAGTGCTGGGATTCTAAATGAAAATGCCCTGTGCAGGTAAACCAATCAGTAGCCTGCCTGGCAGGGTATTCGGGTTGTCGGCTGGCTTCGACTCCTGTCAGTTCGAGGGTGGAGGTTCGATCAGGCAGGACATCAGCAGGTACTTATCTCTCGCTTCGAAGCCAGCACCCGCGTAGAGCCTGCGCGCGGGCTGGTTATCCCTGGCCACTTCCAGGTGCAGCGCGTTAATGCCTCGCAGCCTGGCCTCACCCTGTATCGAGGCGAGTACCTGCTTACCCACCGACCTGCCACGGAATTCAGGCAACAGGTAAAACTCGTCGATGAAGGCGTCGAAACCACAAAACTCGATACTGAAGCCGACGCAAAGCGCTATATAGCCAGCCGTTTCGGCATCCACCTCGATCAACCAGACCGCGCCGAGCATGTCGTTGGCAATCAATTGACGCACCGCGGCTTCGCGTCTGGCCGCTGTAGTTTGCAAGCCTTCGAAGGCGTGGTAGGCGGCGACCAGCGGCAGTAACGCGGCAAGGTCGGACAGCCTGGCGAGGCGTAGCTTGACTATCATCGGTTAGCCGACGTGTTGATCGATCAGGATCGCGTTGCCATCCGGGTCGAGCAGGCTGAAGCTGGCCGGACCACTGCCCGCCTCGTCGCTATCCTGCAGGATTTCGATACCTGCGGCCTGTAGGTTGCGCTTGATGTCGCGCAGGTCTGTATAGGAGTCCAGCGGCGTGGCATTCTGATCCCAACCGGGGTTAAAAGTCATGATGTTCTGCTCGAACATGCCCTCGAACAATCCGATGATATGTTCGCCATTCTTCAGAATGAGCCAGTTTTGTTCGGTTTCGCCGGCAAATACCTTGAAACCGAGTTTTTCGTAAAAGGTTTGTGAAGCGGTCAGGTTTTTGACCGCGAGGCTGATTGAAAATGCACCAAGGTTCATCTATTCGTCCTCCTGCTAATCCTGCCGCCCCGTCCGATATTTTGCTTGCCTGCGGCATGAGGGAATCCCGATGCTAGCGAGCCATGGCATGCTCTGCAAGAATTTCTTCAACCCAGACCCCTGTTCCAGCAGTTAAGGTGACAGTTAACTTAATTCTTGTCAGATCAAAGCCTGGCTATAGAAAAACCATCGCTCGAATGTCAAACTCGCCTGCTTTGACCTGAAACATCATGGATCCTGTTGCACATACACTGGTCGGCGCGGTACTGGCGGAAACCGGCCTCAAGCGGATGTCCCGTTATGCCACTGCCACCCTGCTCATTGGCGTGAATCTGCCTGACATCGATGGCATCGCCAAAATCTGGGGGCAGGACGCGTCACTTTTCTTCAGGCGTGGCTGGAGCCACGGTATCCTCGCACTGGTGGTGCTGCCGCTATTGCTGGCAGGACTCATTTGGCTGTGGCACCGCTGGCGCTGCCACCGGGGTGACGAACAGCAGGCTTTTCATCTGCGCTGGATTATCGCGCTCAGTTTTCTTGCCGTTTGCACCCACCCGTTGCTCGACTGGATGAATACCTACGGCGTTCGTTTGCTCATGCCTTTCGATGAGCGCTGGTTTTACGGCGACACCCTGTTCATCGTCGACCCCTGGATCTGGCTCACGCTGGCGGCGGGTGTTTTACTCGCTCGTCAGGGAAACAACATTGAGTCGGCTTTCTGGTTGCTGATCGCAGCTATATCCAGTTGGCTGATTTTGACCACCGACCAGGTCAATTTCTGGATTCAATTCGCCTGGTTTGGCGGCATGGCATTGATTGTGGTTCTGCGTTTTAAACGAGCCCCAAGCATCTCAGCACCGACCTATGCGCGGATAAGTCTTGCCATGTCAGTCATCTACATCGGTACCCTCTACGGTGTTGCCCGTATCTCGGAAAATCTGGTCACCGATGAATACGACACACTCTTGCAGGTTCAGGCCAACCCGCTACCCGGTCAACCCTTTCCGCATCGCTTTGTCCTTGTCTACGATCAGTATTACCGGATTATCGATGCGCAGGGTAAGACGCACGAGGTTCCCCGGGAAAAACCGAATCCCATTGTTGAAGAGGCCATGCAATCGGAATCCATACGCGGCTTCATCAACTGGGTACGCTTCCCTTACTGGGAGCTTGAGGAGATAAAAGAAGGTTGGCACGTCAAATTCTGGGATCTGCGATACCAGGGTCCCGGCTCACGCGGCGCTGCGATTGGCTTCGCTGAGGTTGTTGTGCCCTTTACAAAAGAAATGGAGTAGTAGAGTTAAGATGGAGTTAAGGTGACAGTTAACTTAATTATTATCCTTATTAATCAATCAGAAATAACCTGTTTGCTACCGAATTAAGTTAACTGTCACCTTAATAGCTTTGGCCAGAGCCAGAGGATTAAGGCAATCGCGAGCGCTACCCAGATAATGATGATAATCGCCAGCGCGTAGCGATTCGTTGGCAGCTTTGTTGTGGATTGAGACGCCTGCGCCTGGCATTCCAGCCAGATATCGGCGGGCATCAGCCGGATCGCCAGCCAGATGCCCAGCGGTAATAACAGCAAGTCATCGAGATACCCCAGAACCGGAATGAAATCCGGTATCAGGTCGATGGGGCTGAGCGCGTAGGCGACCACGACAACAATAATCAGTTTCGCAAGCAATGGTACTCGCGGATGTCTGGATGCCAGGTAAAGCGCATGAATGTCACGCTTCAGCCCTGCCGCCCAGGCTTTCAGTTGCTGGAGATTCATCCGCAGGCTATCAACGGGTATGAATGTGATTTCAACGGCATTAAAAGCAATATAGACCAGACAGCTGTATCACTCGCGATTGTAAATTACCGGCATCTGACCGCGCCATTGCGCCCACAGGGTTTCATCGACGATCAAGCTGGCGATGAAATCGGCGACATTGATGCGGCTGGTCTTGCCCGCGTCAAAAATGGCGCTGCGCGTCGGTGAGGGATGAAGGTCGTAATCGCTGGCGGCGTCTGCATCGACCAGCGTATCGGGGCGAACCACGACCCACTCCAGGCAAGTGCTTGCTTGACCGACGCGGCGTCGCAGGTAGTCCGCCGCCTGTTCATTATCTGCATGCGGTGGCACCAGCAGTCGAATCAGCCCGATGACGCAGTGCTGGGCGAATGAAATCGGTTCATTTAAATCACGGTTGCGGTTGCCGGTGGCGTTCATCAGAACAAACTTCAACGGCTGCTCGGGTTGCTGAGCAGCTGCTGCTGCGCAGAGCCTGCGCACCGCGTCGGTAACCAGCCTGCGTGGCTTGCCGTAGATGCCGGCAAAACTCATGCTGTGCCCGAGGCAGGAAGCAATCGCCTTGCAGCCGCTGCTATGCTCAAGCAACTCGGCATCGCTGAGCTCAGAAATGCTGCCGATGACAAGGTCCAGCTGGTTATTGTTATGCCAGTGGTCTGGCAAGCCTTCGCTGGATCGCAGAATCGCGCGTACCGGCTCTCCCCGGGCCAGTAATTGATCGACCAGACGACGCCCGGTTGCGCCGCTGGCACCCACTACCAGTGTTGTCATTATTTGTCCTTTGCTTGCCTGAGTTTCGGGCTACGCATTTCGCCAAACCATCCCGAGTTTAAAAGCCGCAGATTTTAAGCAGGCCCCGGCTATTTCACCTGATCGCTTCGCCAGGATGCGGCCTGCTCGATTCTCTGCTGGCGCAGGCGCTCGATGCGTTTCACCCGGGCGACGCCCCAGATGACGGTCATCAGCAACACCCCGACGAGAGAACCATACAGCACAAGCTTTGAACTGGTGCTGGACCAGACAATAACCAGACCGATTAAAGCCAGCACAAGCACCGTGGTGAGTATGCGTTCATCGAGGTAGGCAATACTACGTTGCTGGTGTTGCTCCAGCTCCTTGCCTTGAGTTCCACTGGCCTTGATCGCCGCGGCCTGGGTTCGCGCTATGCCCTCTTCTGCGTTACCTGACATCTTGTCCTCCTCTCTACCAAACTCTATTTTTAATTAAGGTGACAGTTAACTTAATTATTCCCCTTAACCAACAATGTCATTTCACCTGTTCGCAACCGGACAAAGCCTGGGTCCAGCATTATTGCCGTCAGGATTGATTTTCAAATATCACTGGCACTGAGTCTGATTTCTTTCTACGCACAACAAGCGTTCCTGCCAGTTTGTCGTGCCAGCCTTGCTTGCGCTTGTCAAAGGCCACCCAGATAATTCCGAGACATAACGGGATAGCGGAAACATAGTAACCCAGATACCTGCCGATCAGCTGACCTGTGGATGCCCGCTCTCCTGTTTTTGCATCAACAATTTTCGCCGATATCACCATTTTTCCAGGCGTGGCGGATTTATAAATCCAGAATACTATGACCGCAATAGCCGGGAGAACCCAGGAAATAAAGAAGTCCGCCGGTCCGGCAATAAAGGTCGTGACTTCCGGGTTGAAGTACTCCGTTCCATATACCGCGATGATCAGCGGCATGGTAATCAAAAGAATCAAAACCGTATCGATAATGCTTGCCCAAACGCGTATCCAGAAACCCGCGTACATCAGATCCCGTTCATTGTTGGCATCTCGTAAATCTGAACGTGGTGGTTCATAAGGGTTGCTTGTCATAATCATCTCCTGACGAGCACAATGGCCCGAATCCGTGTCAAGTTTTCAACCTGGGTTGGGCTTCCCTGGCAAGGCCACTGAAGCATTCATTTTAGTTCTATTTCCACAAACACAAACTCATAGTCATTATGATTGATGACGTTGTGCTCAACACCCTTCGGGCGAGAATAGGATATTCCGGAAACCAGCTCTGAGATGGTTTCACCCGCTTCTGATTCAATGAGTAATTTGCCGGTGGTTTGAGGGACAACAATATAGTCATACTCATGGCGATGCCAGGTTGTTTCCGCGCCGGGTTCAAATCGCCATTCGGTCACAATAACGCGTTCATTCTCAATTTGAACTGTCGGTTTTGCTGTCTTTCGGGACTTGTTCATTAATTATCCTCAACGCATAGTGGTTCTATCTTAATTGCTCGGGAAAAGTAAACCCAGAAAACTTTGGCGAACAGATAGCAGTTAAACAATCCAGTTTTTGCTGGTCTTCACCCAGGGCCCCGTCCTCGGTTGTGTGAAGGTCCACACAGTAGGCACAGCCATTGATTTGTGACACCCGGATTTCCACCAGCGCTTTTACCTTCGTATCGATTGATTTCTGCGTAGTTTACCTGCATCTGCGTAATCCTGATTTCCCGATTTAATGGGAGAACCGCGCTGGCGCTAATGCCCGCTCGATAAGTCAAACAAAGTGATAGCAGCGAGTTATTGCTGGTCCACTACTGCTACTTGCGAATCGAGTTACTCCGCTTCAATTCGTTTTTTAATTCTGGCGTACTCGCCATCTGTTACAAAACCTGAGTTTTTGAGAGCATCAAGCTTATCCATGTAATTAACAGATCGATTTTCGGCCCTGGAGATATTGGAAATCTCGATACGAATATTGGTGTCCAGGGTACCTTTCCAGGGAGACGCTTTTCTGTGAATTGAGGATTCTGTTTGTTTTAGATTTTGGCTATTGCAAACTATAGTGCTTAAACCCCTGGGCGTGTAAATTATGGCCACACTTAAATAGTGACTGCGGATTTTATAACCTGAAAAAACAGCATCCTCATTTTCGTACTCATAGAACCACTGCCCCTTAAATGTTTTAACGGCAGTGCCAGGGTTGGAAGTGGATTCTCCCAGAGCTTTTAATATTGCCGACCTTTTCGCTTCCTTCTCAAGACCTTCATTGACTCTCATTTCGGTTTCGAAATAAATGGATCTGTTCGTCGTACATTCATCTTTCACAGATTGGGGAATATCACCCGCTACAGCGTTCAGCGAGAATGCCGAGAACAGTAAAATAGAAAATTTATTCATTGCTTCTCCAGATGGCTTAATGCCTGGGTAACGGGCCGAAAAAACGCGCAACGCTTAGGAGGTCCGAGCATTGCAAAGCAGTGCGGATTAATCATTCGCCCAAAGCATATATTTTCTCGAGCCCAACCATTTTCAAACCATCGATCTTCGGCACACTTTCGCCAGCATCAGTTGGGAAGTCACTCGAATGGCCTGTTTTACGATAACCTCTTCTTTCGTAGAAGGCGATAAGCTCTTGTCGAACCGAAATCACGCTCATAGTCATACCAGCAACACCCCATTCGTCTCTAGTCATCTCCTCGGCTGCCTGCATAAATTTTTTTCCAATACCGCTACCTTGTAGTCCTGGCTCAACAACGAATAGTCCTAAATAGGCTTTTTCACCCTTATTTTCCAAATGCACAGAACCCACAATTCCGTTCGAGTTAATACACAACAAAATGATTGATCCCTTCTGATTGATCAAACCATCAACCTCGGTCTCAGTAATGCGCGCGCCTTCAATTAGATCCGCTTCAGTCGTCCAACCGACACGGCTTGAATCACCTCTGTAGGCTGAATTAACCAGCTTGCAAATCACCGCAGAATCATCCGTTGTGGCTTTTCGGTAAGTTAACTGTTCGGATGTTTTTGTGTCTGTCACAATTCTATAAACCTCTCTAGTTCAACTATTTCTGCAATACTGATTGTGATACTCCAAGGATTAAACCGGAGTTTTGAACTCAAACCAGGAATACGAAAGGAACTCAACCCGAACCATAGTTGCTCTATCAACTCATAGCCCTGTGGGTCTTATCTCCTCAAGCGCAGTTCAAGGCCCGGCTGAATGCGCTTATTATATCGCGCCATGGGCAGGTGGTTCTTTACGATTAATCTTCATTGTTCTTATCAACATCAACAATAAAGTCCCCTCGTAACCAGTTTCTCCCAAGAAGGAGACGATATTCCATGCTGCTTCTGTCATTCAGAGTTACGAGAACAGTTTTCTTTGAGTCATTCCATTTCATAATTAAAGGAACTACGTATCTATGTTCCAAATGTTCTGAAGTTCTCACCTTTACAACTGCAGTTACGCGAGACTCGATCTTTCTGGACTGTCCTTCCTTCGTTACAAGGTAAAATGATATAGATTTGCCACGTGCGTCGCCTGATAAATCTAGTTCGATTCTTTCGGCATGAATGCTAGAGGTCTTTGCACCTGTATCTACACGGGCTTTAAATCTCAGATTCGCGTCCTCTATAGAAATCAGCTCGGTAGCCCCAACAAGCTGCTTGTGCGACTCAGCCTGAACATACAAAGGAGCTGCGAGCAGAACAATCAGGAGGGAAAGAACTTGTTTCATCACTCGATTACCTGTGGGTTAGAAAGCGACATAACGTTAGCCTCAATCTTCGAGCGGTAGCGAGGTTGATTGCAGGCCCTTGTTATGCGGCGGTGAGAGTGATTTTCTTAACTTTGCCAAGTTTCACCTGTTTCCTTGCCTGCCATAGATCATAGGTATCCTGCATGGCAAGCCAGCTTTCAGGACTGCGGCCTAAAGATTTGGAAAGCCGAAGCGCCATTTCTGGACTCACACCGCTTTGCTTTTTCAGCACTCTATTTAAGGTTGATGCCGCCACGTTTAGCTTTGATGCCAGATAGCGACAACTTAGCTCAAATGGCTCCATATACGTGGCTGAAATAAACTCGCCAGGATGAGGGGGGTTGTGCATAGCCATTAGTGATAATCCTCGTAATTCAATATATAAACATTCCCTTCCTCAAACTCAAAAGTGAGACGCCAATTTGCGTTTACCGTGATAGTCCAGATACCTCTTCTGTCGCCGGTAAGCTGATGTAATCGGTATCCTGGGATATCCATATCATCGACACATTGGGCGGTGCCCAAGGCTGCCAACTGCATTCTTAGCTTCTTGGCGTGATTCGCCTGAATTCCTTTAGTGCTACCACTTTCGTAAAACTTCTCTAGGCCTTTGTGCTTGAAGGACTTGATCATTGAGCTAGTGTAGCATGTTGCGCAACACGGTCAATCCTCATGACGCCTCGCATGCAGTCGGACCAAAGTGCGCGAGTAGCGGGCACTTTGGTCCGACTGCATGCGCTTGTATGGTTGGCTGGATTCATATACTAAGCGCAACACTCGTCTCCCTGTATCAGATTGTGGAGGTAATCTGCGATACTCCCCGATTTTTCCTTCCGGCAAGAAGAGAGCAATCATTATGAAGTATCAACAGCTTACCTCCGAAGAGAGGTATATAATTTCGCACCTGCAAAAGCAAGGCTTTAATCAATCAGAGATTGCCCGGCAGATCGGCCGTCACCGCAGCACTATTTCGAGGGAGCTCGAACGTAATCGCTGCCGAGGGATCGATGATAGCTATCGCTATTTCAGAGCCCAGCGCAGAACAGTTGCCAGGCGGCGCCGTTCTCGACGCAACCGGCATTACACCGAACAGGATTTCTCAATCGTTCGGCGTTTACTACATAAGCAATGGTCTCCGGAACAGATCGTCGGAATTATTCGTCGCTTTAAACTGATGGATCGGCGCATGAGCCATGAGACGATTTACCAGTATATCTGGCGAGATAAGGCAGCTGGGGGCGCGCTGTGGCAACAGCTTCGTCAATCGAGCAAACAGCGCAGAAAGCGTTATAACGCCTACGATAGTCGTGGTCGCCTGGCCAATAAACGTCATATTTCCGAGCGCCCTGCCAGCGTTGAAAACCGGCGCACCCGCGGTCATTGGGAAATCGACACCGTCATGGGCAAGATTTCCAAGGACTGCATAGTCACCCTCGTGGAGCGTAAATCAGGATATACCTTGATCGGTAAACTAAAGGATCGAACGACGCGTTCGCTAAATAAACGTTGCATCAAGCTAATGCACAAAGAGCCTACTAGCTTCAAAACAATTACCGCAGATAACGGCACCGAGTTTCATCAATACCCCGAGATAGAAATAGCTACGGGTACACCATTTTATTTTGCAACACCGCATCATTCCTGGGAGCGAGGAACAAATGAAAATACTAATGGCCTCATACGGCAGTATTTACCGAAGGGTCAGAGTATGAAAGATCTTACTCAGGTTCAGTGTGATCGCATTGCACAGAAACTGAATCAGCGTCCACGTAAGCGGCTTGGCTTCAAAACACCGGAGGAAGTATTGTATGGGTAATTACTTTTGTTGCGGTTCAAACTTGATACTAGGTTGTTCTTGTGAGAATCTCATTTATTAACTCCTTTTAATAAAACGGGTAAATTGAGGCCCACCTTTGGCAGCTACCAAAGGCCTTTTTGT
>CAXBMV010000039.1:0-11221 GCA_963976575.1 uncultured Gammaproteobacteria bacterium
CATCCAGAGGGACCTACAATCATGCAGATTTCGCCTGGGGGAATATCTATAGAACAATGATCAACGGCCATAACAGCAGCGCCGTCCGGGTCATAAATCTTGACCACATCTTCGATGCGAATTGCACCCTTGGTTGTAATATTCTCTGTCATAGTACTAATTGCGACTCCCATTAGTTATCTCCCAACGCGAGTTCGCGAACTCGCCACTGCATCATATAGTCACCCATCATGCGAACCATGGCACTGCTGATGTAACCCACTATGCCAAGCGTGATCATGCCGATGACTATCTTCGGGTATTCAACCATCATGTAAGCGGTGTTAATCAGATAGCCCAGACCGTATTGGCCGGAAACCATTTCCCCTGCCACCAGGGAGAACCAGGCGACACCGATGGAAATTTGCAAGCCGGTAAATATATACGGCATAGCGCCGGGTATTACCACGTGCACGAAGGTTTGCCAGCGACTCGCACCCAGGCAATAGGCCGCACGGCTGTAGGATTCATCGATGGATTCAACACCAAGCATGGTGTTTAGCGTGGTAGCGAAAAATGAAGCCAGGAAGGTGAGGAAGATTACCGGCGTTTCTGATCCACTGAACATGATAATGGCGAGCGGTACCCAGGCTAGAACCGGGATAGGACGCAGCACTTCGAACAAAGGAAAGATAAACTCGCGGAAAGTCTTCGACCAGCCCAGGAAAAGGCCCAGGGGCACACCAAGCACCGTTGCCAGAGAAAAGGCAAGGCCAATTCGCTGCAAGCTGATACCGATGTGTTTATAGTATTCGGGTGTATAAATCGACAGGCCATAAATAGGATCTTTGTTAAACCATTCGCTGAACACTTCGGTTAAGCCGGGCATGTCTTCAAAACGCGGTAGTTTCCAGACTTCTACGGTCAGGTACCAGAAACTAAAGAAAAAGGCGAAGCCGAGTATCATTAAATAAGGCTTTGGGCTCTTCAACCAGCTGGCAATGCGATACACAGTCAAAGCCATGGTGGTGACTTCTGAACCTTGCAGGCTGGTCGCTTTGAGCGCTTGCTTGAAACTGGGGACCTGTGACGCGATCGTGTGCGGCACGGTGAATTCTCGATGGATCATGGTCGCGAAACGGCTCATAACTACGTCGCCAACCACGGGGTCAGACTTGAATAACTCGATCAGTCCTTTACCGTTAATTCTGACTAACTCGGTTTGCTGCAGACAAACTGCTTTTGCGAGGCGGGCATTCCCGGTTTCAAATACAGCCGCCCAACCAAATACGTCGCCGTTTCCGAGTACTTTTTTTCGACTGGTTGCATCGGTATCTTTACCGAGCGTGTGCTCTACGCTGCCGGAGGCTATTACAAAAATATAGTCGGCCAGATCGCCAACGTCATAAAGTTGTTCACCCTGTTCGCAGGTTTGAATCGTGCATACTCCGGCAATATCCCGCAGGATGTCACTGGGTACCATCTGGAAAGGCATCGCACCTTTCAATAACTCTACGATTTGTTCCGAATTTTTAACCGCTGTAAGCATACTTGAATCCTCATGCACCAACTTCAATTAACGTGCTTTCAAATGTGGCCACAGGAATACTATACACCCGGAGCACTCTAGCTACCGGGCCTATCGCTATCATCCTGCGCAATATCTCTTAGTCACCTTACCCTCTGCCGCTGTACATCATGGCAGAGGATAAGATGGATATAACTTGCTAAATAGAGACTAACTACCTGTGAAGGCAGAATCGGGCTGAGCCCAAATCTTGCCAACCGGGGCTTTAAGTCCTCTCTCTTTCAGGATTTGCTCGGTAAATGATTTGTCGATTGCTCCGGGGCGCAGAGTATCTACCTGGATTGTCTTGATAGAATGCAGAAACTTGGTCGCCTTGGTGATCAAAGCCTCGGCTTTCGGAGTAATGGCATAAGCCATTTCGTTGCGTACCGGTGTACCACCTTGCAATACCGGCGTACTGCCAACCAATGAGTGCCACAGTACCTTGTCGTCAAAACCCGTGGTTTGCTCTGCAGCCATTTTCACAACAGCCATGGTGTTTGCAGGATCAGACATGAACAATTGCGCATCCAGTTCTGCGTTCAACCAGGCTTTAACTACGTCTGGACGTTGATCGATGAGATCACCACGCATATCGATAAAACCGCCATCATTTTCGTCAACCGATGCGCCAGAAGCTATTTTCCTGGCAAGACCTTCTTCTACCAGGCGAGAAGCAGTCGGCTCCCAGATTGCTGCGGCATCCAGCTTGTTAGCACGAAAACCACTGGTTATGACTTCTATGTTCTGATTCAGGTAACTTTTCGGCGTGACACCCTCTTTTTCGAAAACGGCCAGTGCGAAACGGTCGGTACAGGCGCCTTTGGGAACCGCGACAATCTTGTCATTCATCCACTTGATCGCCTCTCCGGCGTTGTTGAATTGCGGTGCAGAGTTTCTTACCAGCATGTTATTACACTGATCAAAACCGAGGCCCGCTGTTGCAACAATACGAATATCCGCAACCCTTTCCTTGGTGGTAGCGACTATGGCAGGCATATCACCCATGTAGCCTATATGCTGCTTACCAGCGAGCATTGCGTTGACGATAATGCTGCCCTGCAAGCCTATCTGAAATTCGACAGTTGATCCTTTAGGCAGGTATTTCTCATAAAACTTAAGACCTTTCATAACAACACCAGACCAGGCCTGGGTGTAATATGGCTGGTAACCGACAACCAGATTGATTGGCTCCCCAACCTTACCAAAATCGATTTCCGCGGCCGATACGGCCGGCGCGGCAACGCTGATCCCCAGCGCCAGGCTCACGCTTAATACGATATTTGCTGCTCGTTTTTTTACTAGACTTATACTGCTTTTCATAAGTAGTTCCTCTTCCAGTTATATTTGTATACGCATTGAAATTGACATGCTTTAAAACTCTTACATCTACTGTTCTAAATCGACTGTCCGGCCGATATCACTAATATAGCTTCCACTTCAAAATGCAATTGTCACAGTGACTAACCTGCGAATTTGCGCGATTACCAGCTGATAGTCATCGCCTATAACAAAGCATATTGCTCCATTTGTACAATCATTCGATTCTATCGAACCATCGCTTTCGTCTATCAGACCCTGATTCGAACGGCTGGCCAATTATCCGAACTTGTCGTAGCGAATATCGTCTACCGAGAAGCCGGCGTCCATTACCAGGCGACGAATCGCATCGTCAACCATTGGCGGTGGTCCCGCTAGAAATACGATCGGGTTTTCGACACTACTGCCCAATTGCTGCATAGCCAATGGCGTGATCTTGCCCTCCAGGTACTCGACTCCCTCTAGTTTTTCAGCGCATTTTTTGGGCACTGAGCCATCGGAGAATGCAAAACTGACCTTCAGGTTGCCATTAGACTGCTTGCACAAACCCACCAGGCGATTATGGAAAAACAGATCCTGATAAGTTCTTATACCGAAAAAAAGATGGCCTCTGTTGTTATCAAAGTAATTGTTGTGCACTGCCTGGGTCAGCAAAGAAACAATCCCGGCAATGCCCGAGCCACCGGTAATACAGAGCAAATCCCTGTTTTCGTCCAGATCTAGCGTCGCGCAGCCTAGCGGCCCGAATACCGACACCTCTGCATCTTCCCTGGGTTCGTCGAATACCCATCTCGAAAAGCCGCCGCCGGGGGCATGTTTGACAACAAACTCAAGTTCATCACTGTGCGCGCCATTGTTAACCATGGAGTAGGCACGACCTCCTTCCAGGCCGTCGACGCTCATCACCACAAATTGACCAGGGCTAAAGGGTAACACGCGATCAAAAAGCACTTTGAAACCCAATACATTCTTGGTCAGCATCTTGGTCCCGGTAATTTTCCCCTTGTAGTAATCCGGCAAAAATTTTGTCTTTCTCTTCTGCTCGAGACTACCGCGAAAACTGATCTCGCAATCGGCTAGCGCGGTTGACTGACACATCAAGAATTCGTTGCGCCCTGCTTTGCAGTTTTTAGCGCCCGGGGCTTCATTCCACAGGCTATGCAGCTGCCCGGATTTCAATGTAGCCTTGCAACTACCACAGGTTCCAGTGCCGCATTCATGGGGTAAGGCAAGCCCCTGTCGCAACCCGGCATAGAGGATTTTCTCGCCGTCTTCAGTATCGAATGCAGTTTCACTGTCTTTTTTAGATACGGTAATTTTCACAATTTATGCCCGCATCGTTAACTACAACCTCGCATTGGGTTGAGTTGGCAACATCTTCACCGCCAATTGAAAAAAGGTTTGTAGCCATCAAGGCGGGTCTCATACATCAACATGCAACGATCGTTTTCTGCGGGTGCGACCGGTTGGCCAGTGGTCAAATTCCATTGCCACAAATGTTTGCTACAGGTCATTACCGGACCTTTACAAAAAGCCGAGTCTTCCAGTGGCTCTTCCATATGCGGACACATCGGCGGGTAGGCTCGCAATTCTCCATCAATACACGAAATCAGTATTTCTACTCCATCGATATCAAATTCCTGGACGCTAGCTTCCTCGACCTCGCCGACAGTACAGACTGGTTTCCAACTCATAGGTATTACTCCGGTAAAGCCTATAAAGGCCAGTGGGTGCCTTTATCCAGCCTACGTGTATCGAGCTGAACATCACGCTTGCTGAATTTCACATTGTCACCATCGACTTTGAATTCATCGATATAGTTGCCGAGGATAAACAAATTCGATTGACCGGCATCCACATGAGAATTAATGCTGTCGAGCAATGTCTGGTAGATGGCGACCGAAGATCGAGCAGTGGCGCTCTTGCCATCATCGGCAACCTTCACCTGATAAACAACACAGTGACGCTTCAACGGCGAGTTATCGGAATTATGCTTGGGTAACATTTTCACCAGGCTTTCCATATGGTCTCTGTTGCCGCCAAGGTAAGTCATATCCGCTTTGATTTCCGGACTGTAAGCCTTTATTGCGTAATGAAAATCTGTATCGCAGAGGTCGATCCAGTCCATCCATTTTTGATCATCAAGGGCAATACAAGCCTGATAGATCGAGTTTTTAACATTTTCTGAAATTGTGGCATGGTTATTCGCCATCGCTAGTTTCTCCGACAATTAATTACAAAATAAAGAGACCGGGGGAAACTCCCCCGGTGTCTATGTTGCCTTGTTGGGCAACGAGGAGAGATTTCCCGTTAACTTACCGCTGCTGCCGTCGATTCCGATTCTTCCCTTTCCTGATAGGGCAGATCCGGATTATTCGGCGAACGGTTTAACCATCTACCCCACTCATCGTAATAGTGGCGCATGCCGTTCTCATCGTGGATGGTTTCATTTTCATGGCGACCGTGCAGTATGCGGCGGCTATCGGCCTGTTCCTGCATGGCCGTTCCCTGTGAGGTTACTGCCAGCAAGTCTTCGTGCAGGTTGCGACCGAAAGGCCCCCAGATCGAGTTATGGTGGTCGATTCGAATCTGACGCTGTTCCGGGGTATCGGACTTCAATCCGAGGCCACGAAATTCGATCATCACCTTATCCGGACCCAGCGGAGTCATCAAATCACAGCGCAGCGCAGAACCGCGCAGGTTGAAGTTGACGCCCGGGAACATATCAATCATATACCAGTGATTTGGCGGCAGATGCGGGAAGGACAGGGTCTCCCTGGACTCGAAGCCTTCGTACTTGTCGTACTGCACTTCAAAACTGCCTACATTGATATGACCATGTTTGAAGCCGGAGTTTTTGCGGGCAAAATAAGCATCGTTGAATCCGGTGATGCGGTTGTGATAATGCAGGTAATCGTGATAGAACTCGCAGTTGGTGTCATGCCACAGCTTGTAGTTACAAGGAATAATCGCCTTGTGGTAATGAAACACTTCGAGCGGCTCTTCGTTCAATGAAGGCGCCAGACAATCGAGCGCGCCTGCCGCCCATTCCTCTACCGACATGCCGATATTATCGTCCAGGCATACCCAGACGAAACCACCAAAATAAACTTCGCACTTGAGTTGTCTCAGGCCTGTTTCAGAGGTACACAGACGGTCCTGATAACCTTCTTCCTGACGGGAAATATAGACACACTTTCCTTTCATATCGAATTGCCATGCATGGAACATACAAGTCATCTTCTTGGGTGTGCCCGAGGGCGTACCCTTCTTGTAATTGCCTGACGGACGGCGCTCTATCATATTGCTACGATGAGGACATACATTAAGAAATGCCCGAATCTGCATGTCTTTATCGCGCGTCAGAATAATGGGTTCATTCGCGATCGACAGGGTGCGAAAATCATAAGCTTCGGATAGTTCCGACTCATGACAAACCGGTATCCATGCCTTTTTCCAGATTTTTTCCTGTTCCTCTTCATGAATCTTGGGGTCAGAATAAATCCTGCTGTCCACCCATTCAGCTGATGTGAACTGCTTTGGGGCTTTCCCCCACTCTTCTTGATTTCTTGATGTCATTTATATTCCCTCAGAAATTAATGATTGTCTTTGTTTTCCTGGTTTACAGCTGCGACTTCCAGTCAACCAGGTTGGCAAACTTTTTACGCTCTTCATCGCTCATGTAAACCGTGTGCTCAGGACCCGGATAAACACGCTCGCGAACTTCATCACGATAACGGGTGAATACATCTTCCATTATAGGGATTAAATCGGTGTAAATCTTTGAGTGACGCGGCACATGCTCTTCATAGAGATGCATCAAATCGGAAGTAATAATATGCACGCCGTGTGCCTTGTTACCTGCACCAAGGCTGATTACCGGTACCGGAAGCGTCTCGGTCAGGTATTGGCAAACCTCTTCACTGGTAACTTCACACATAATGGAAAAACAGCCCGCATCGACCATCGCCCATGCGTCGTCGACCAGTTCTTTGGCGCGATCAGCATTCTTTCCCTGTGCAAAGAAGCCGCCCAGTTGAGCCATGCGCATCGGCGTGATGCCGATATGTCCCTGCACCGGTATGCCCGCCTTGACTATGGCTTCGATGTTGCGTGCATGGTGTTGATTACCTTCACACTTCATAACTTCGGCATTGGCCTGGTGTACAAATTTTCCGGCGTTTTCGACGGCCTGTTCGGGCGATACATGGAAACTCCAGTAAGGCATATCGACCATGCGCAAACCATATTTGCTGCCACGATCGATAGCTTGCGCCATCAACATAACTTCTTCGAAAGTGACCGTAACCGTGCTTTGATGACCAAAAAGTATCATGCCACCGGTATCCGAGACACATAGAATATCGATGTCCAGGCGATCGGCGATTACCGCACTACGATAATCGTAGATGGCCATCTGTACGATTTGCTCGTCATCGCGCATTTTTCGCTGCAGTTCACGGATGGTAACTTTTTTACGTTGTGGCGTGGTGTCTGACATGTTGCCCTCTTTTAGGTATGTATTATTAGTAACGATAAAAACTTAGCTGCGAGAATACTGTTCGCAGTGAGAAATATTGTCAAAGAGCTTTTTTTTATCACCTGATAGTTTCCACCTTGCACCGCCTACCAGCCTTGTCGGGGCTTGATTTTAGCCGGGTCAAACAGGGGTGCGGCCTGTATTTCGATGCTGTGAAATACGCCATCGGGGTCGGTATGAATGCTGTTTTTGTTACCTGTGGGTACAAATCCGAGACCGATTACGCTGTCGAAATAGGGACTGTAACAGGCCGATGTGACGCTGATTTCACCCGCGTCGGGGCGCCTCACGGTACTCGAAGCGGGTTGCCAGAGAGTCATATCCGCCCGGCTGGATGCCTTGAATGCGGTGAATCTGATCTCCGCGTCTGCTTCGTCCAGATCAAAAAACGATGCCAGCCCAAGCTCATCGATGCCAGGTGCAATGCGACACTCGTGGGTGAACAGGAAAAAACCTGCCTCGATGCGCAAGATATCCAGGGCCGCCAATCCAGCAGGGCGAACCACATCGCACAAGCGCTCCCAGAGAAACGATTTGTGGGACTGTTCGACTATGATTTCGAAACCCTTTTCTCCCGAGTAGCCCAGACGCCCGATGACACAGTCATGGCCGGCGATCTGCGCCCCGGTAAAATGAAAATAAGGCAATGTCTTGATGGCCTCGACATCCATGAACTGGCCGAGCTTGAGCAGTGCATTATCCCCCTGGATTGCGATGATAGCGCTTTGTTCGCTCAGATCCTCGACCCTGAAGCTCTCATCGCTCAAGGACAACAGCTCAATCGCGTCAGCCTGACATCCGCTCATGATTTCAAAAACCCCCTCCCCGAGACGCCACAGGGTTAAATCCGAACGTACCCTTCCCTGTCTGTTCAGTTTGACGCTATAACGTATCTGGCCTGTCACCATATCGCTGACCCGGCGCGGCTGAAAATCTTCCATTTCCGCAATAACATTCGCACCGCTCAGGCGCAGGCGGTAAACAAATGAAAAATCGAACAGGGCGGAATCGCTACGGCAACTTCGAGCTTCCTCAACAGGGTCGCCAAAATCACGAACCAATTGACTCATCGATAACATGATCTAAAACAATTGCAGTTTCAGTAACTGTTGAAATGCGATTCCAATACCAACCAGCACCAGAAAAAAGGCGAGGAACTTCCGGATTGGTTCACCGGGTAATCGATGAATGAGTATGGCTCCAACAAAGGTGCCAACGACCATTGCAGCAGCAATTACCAGGCCCAGCTTGATATCCAGGTTGCCGCTCATCCAGTTACCAATGCTGGCAAAGATTGCAATAGGCACCTGGATTGCCTGACTCAAACCGACGGCAGTCAGTACCGGCAAACCGAGGAATATGACTATCGGGATGAGAATCAAGGGCCCTCCGGTTCCGGTAATCGAGGAACCGAATCCGGTAATAAACCCTATGACGATAAAATGTCGACGCAACAATCTGGGGGCCTGTTTCCTGTTTCGGTTTGGCCTGAAGGACTTTAACAAGGCATCTATACCCGCAAAAATCATCATAAAGGCGATCAGAAACATGACCAAAGGCGCGGGTATGAATAGCAGGGAAATTGAACCGAGAAAAGACGAAGGCACAGCACCCAGACAAAGCCAGAATACCTTGTCCCATTCTATAGACCCTTGCCTGGCATAAACAATGGCGCCAATCACGCCGGTAGCGAGGTAGGCCAGCATGCTGGCCGGGATAGCGCTATGTACGTCGATATTGCCGATAATCGAAAGCGCCGGCACCAGTAACACGCCGCCGACACCCACCGCACCGATCAACAGGCCAACGATCAAACAAACAACAATCAAAGTAAGCGACAAGCGTTAAATCTCGAAAAGGTTGGCGGTATCGGAATGCATATGCAGATTGCAGCGTTTTCAGAACAAACAATGTAACATAGCGATTCTTTATTTAAACGCCCAGTAATATGTTTTTACGACAGTTCCAGTATTTGATCGCTCTCAAGCAAGAGGCCCATTTTGGACGTGCCGCGGAGCGCTGTTTCGTATCCCAACCCAGCCTGTCCAGCGCCATCAAAAAGCTGGAAGAAGAGTTGGGTGTGCCCATCATATTACGCGACCAGAATTTCCAGGGATTCACCACCGAAGGGCTGCGCGTCGTCGAATGGGCCAAACGCCTGCTTGCGGACCGCAATGCAATGCTGGACGACCTGGCCATCATGCAAAAGAACCTGCTGGGGCATCTGCGCATTGCTGCGATGCCGACCAGTTCACCGATGCTTCCGATTGTGGCACGCATGTTTCAGCAGAAATACCCGGCCGTACAGCTCGACATACAATTTATGGGCATAGATCAATTGACCCTCGCGCTGAAAAACTTTGAACTCGATGTCGGCTTTACCGATCTCGATCAGTTGACAGACTCTCGTCTGGAGACCCTGCCTTTGTACGAAGAGCCGCTGCACTTGTTGCTACCGAATAACGACTGGCTGGACGATGCGCCCGAAGTCAGCTGGGCCACGGCTGCAGAATTACCCTTGTGCCTGCTGTCACCGTCAATGCGTGAACGCCAGATGATCAATGCCGCCTTCGCCAGCGTTGATTGCGAACCCACGCCGCGACTCGAATCGAACTCCATATTTCAATTGGCCTTTCACGTCATGGCTGGTGGTCTTGCAACCATCGTGCCCAAACGATTTACCGTATTACCCGGCACCAGAGCGAAGCGACTGGTCAACCCGACCATAAGCCAGAAGCTCGGCCTGGTCTGGGTTAAGGGAAACCCGATCCTGCCCATGGCCAAGGCTGTCATCGAGATGCTGACCCAGGCAGTGGCAGACGATGTTTTTAAAGACATCCACACGCTGCTGGAAATCAACGATAAGCCTGATACCCCGCGGCAAATATCCACTAAAAGCAAGTAGCTCCATTACCGAGTCCGGGTAACTGTTAACAGCCTGAGTATGTCTAGTCGAGATCAACATGACTGAATTCAAAAAAATCTTTACCCATAAGCAGGAAATCCTTCGCAATCGACCGGACAAATGCCGGGTTGAAACCACGGCCAGCAGTCAGCTGGTAGAGGGCTTTCGCAGCCAGGTGAAAACCCGTCACTTTGATATCACCATCGATCAACCAGAAAATATGGGCAGCACCGATCTTGGCCCCAGGCCCAGCGAAATTCTGCTCGCTGCGCTGGCGGCATGCCACGAAGTCACCTATCGCCTCTATGCCGATGCGATGGACATAGACTTAAAGGAAATCGCAGTGACGGTTACCGGCATCTCGGATGCACGCGGATTCTTCAATGTGGACGAAACCATAGCGGCCGGTTTTTCAGAAGTCACAGGGGAAATCAATATCGTCAGCGATGCCAGCGATGAAGACATGGAACGGCTGCGTCTGGCGGTGAACCGTCATTGCCCGGTGCTCGACGACCTGCGCAAACCGATGAAGGTCGAACTCGACCTCAAACGTAAATTCTCCGAACAAAGCAGTTAACAGATCGATTTAGCATAAACGCGAGTCTCGCAGTGCTCTTGGTTGTCGATGACTAATCAACAGCTGCTGCCCTGTTTTTCCGCAAAATCTATTCCCCACGAACATGCATTTTCTATGTTAATGTGGTTACACCTATCATCTTCGTCAATGTCAGCTCTCCTCTTGCTGAATAGCGGCCTCCCTCATAGGTGCTCCACAGGAAGGACTACTCCCCACCGATTTCAGTAGTTGCGTGAAGTTTCAACCGATCTAGACGTTTGTATGAATAGTGCCTGTTGAAACTACTTCCCCCACTGTTTACCAGGAGTTGAAAGCATGAGTAAGGAAATGAAA